>NZ_JBPMLP010000023.1:0-141222 GCF_054026695.1 Thermosulfuriphilus sp. | reverse complement strand
CGGGGGTATGAAAGCCTAAGGTTGGCCTAGTCCACCAGCCTCCACAAACCCAACGCCATCTCGGTGGACGAAAAGACGCCCGCTGACTAGGCGCATCTTCTCCGGAAGCCCATAGCGTTTGCCCTTTAGGTGAATCAGACGCCCCTGGGTGGTGAGTTCCCGGACGATCTCCCGGACTTTTTTTCTTTCCTCAGAGGGGATGTGAAGGGAGTGGTAGATCTCCCGCAGAAGAAGGGGGCGCCCCTTTTCTTCCATGACCTTCAGAATGCTCTCTTTGGTGGGGATTTGGGGGGAGGGTTTTTTCTTGGTGCGTTTTTTTCCCATGCAGGCCCACTATAGACGTTGTTCTCCATCAAGACAACAGTTTCTCCCTTAAGGGTTGTATTTTTCCCGGAAGTTGAATAAATGCCCTCTTTCTTGTATAGGCCAATTCTTACAGGGGCCTGCTATTTGCTAGGTAAGGCTTAAATTGAGCCCCAACCCCTTAAAGTTAAGGAGGAGAGATGGACTCAGAGCACAAAATCCTTCTTCCCGAAGATGAACTTCCCCAGGCTTGGTTTAACATCATTCCCAGGCTCCCTAAACCACCGGCTCCGCCCCTTGATCCTCAAACTGGCCAACCTCTTGAGCCAGAGGCCCTTCGGGCTATTTTTCCTCAGGCTCTCATCGACCAGGAGATGAGTCCTGAGCCGTGGATAGAGATCCCGGAAGAGGTTCGGGAGGTTTATCGCCTTTGGCGGCCGACCCCACTGCGCCGGGCCCGAAACCTTGAAAAGGCCCTCAAGACCCCGGCCAGGATTTATTACAAAGACGAAAGTGTCAGCCCTCCGGGTAGTCACAAGCCCAACACAGCCGTGGCCCAGGTCTATTACAACAAGAAGGAAGGCATCCGACGCTTGGCCACGGAGACCGGGGCCGGGCAGTGGGGAAGCGCCCTTTCATTTGCCTGCAAACTTTTTGGTTTGGATTGCACGGTCTATATGGTCAAGGTGAGTTTTTATCAGAAACCTTTTCGCAAAAGTTTGATGCACATCTGGGGGGCGGAGGTCTTTCCTTCCCCGACAGAACGAACCCAGGCTGGCCGGCGAATACTGGCCGAGAATCCACAGACTGGCGGGAGCCTGGGAATAGCCATCTCTGAGGCCGTAGAGGATGCCGTCACCCACGAAGACACCAATTATGCCCTGGGTAGCGTACTCAACCATGTTCTTCTTCACCAGACGGTCATTGGACTGGAGACTCAGAGGCAACTGGAGTTGTTAGGGGAGCGTCCTGATGTTCTCATTGGTTGTGTCGGAGGGGGAAGCAATTTTGGAGGTTTTGTCTTCCCCTTTGTGGGAGAGATCCTCAAGGGACGCCTTTCGGCCGAGGTAATAGCGGTAGAGCCAACATCTTGCCCTACCTTGACTAAGGGGCTTTACCGCTATGATTTTGGCGATACCGCTGGCCTCACTCCCCTTCTCCTCATGCACACCCTGGGCCATACCTTTGAGCCCCCTGGCATCCACGCCGGAGGGCTTAGATATCACGGAGATGCCCCTTTGGTCTGCCAGCTTGTGGCCGAAGGTCTGGTGAGCCCTCGGGCCTATCCCCAAAATCCCTGCTTTGAGGCGGCCGTCCTTTTTGCCCAGACCGAAGGGATCATCCCCGCTCCGGAGACCAGCCATGCCATCCGGGCGGCCATAGACGAGGCCTTGAAAGCCAAGGAGAGCAGGCAGGAAAAAGTCATAGTCTTTAATTTCAGTGGCCATGGTCACTTTGATCTGGCGGCCTACGATGATTTTCTGGAGGGCAAACTGGAAGACTACGAGTATCCTGAAGAAAAGATCCGCGAGGCCCTGGAAAAGTTGTCCAAGTTTCCCTCGGGCATTTAAACCAGAGATTGACTTTAGGGCCCAAAGGCAATAAAAAGCTTCGTTATGACTGAAACTAGGTGGTCGTGTGAACCCCCGGCGCTTCGCATCGGAGACTTGGTGGCTCCGGTGCCGATTGTCCAAGGGGGCATGGGGGTGGGAATCTCTCTGGCCGGACTGGCTTCAGCCGTAGCCCGGGCTGGAGGGGTGGGTGTAATCTCTGCGGCCTTGGTCGGAGTCTTTGAAGGAGAGGCCTTCTTTTTCAAGAATCCTACCGAGGCCAATATCCAGGGCCTCAAACGCCAGATCAAAGAGGCCAAAGAGGCGGCTCCAGGGGGCATCATTGGAGTCAACATTATGGTCGCCCTGACAGACTTTGAACCCCTGTGTCGAGCGGCCTGTGAGGCCGGGGCAGATATTCTCTTCTGTGGGGCTGGTCTTCCCCTAAATCTTCCGGAACTCCGACCCGAGGGCTCCAGGACGAAGCTCTCTCCTATTGTTTCCTCGGCCCGGGCCGCCCAACTCATTGCCAAACGCTGGTGGACAAAGTACCGCTATCTGCCTGATGCGGTGGTTGTAGAAGGGCCCAAGGCTGGAGGACACCTGGGATTTTCCCCGGACAAAATAGAGGCCGAGGAGTCTCGACTTGAGAGACTAACCCCGGAGGTCATAGAGGCTTTAAAGCCTTATGAAGACCTGGCCGGCCGTCCTATTCCGGTAATCCCCGCCGGAGGTATCTACACTGGTCGGGATATCTATTACTATATCCATAAATTGGGAGCTGCCGGGGTCCAGATGGCCACCCGCTTTGTGGCCACCTATGAGTGTGATGCCTCTGAGGCCTTCAAAGAGGCCTATATCAAGGCCAGCCAAGAGGATCTGGCCATTATCAAGAGCCCTGTGGGGCTGCCGGGGCGGGCCATTCGGGGCACCTTTATTCGTGAGGTCGAGGCCGGGAAGAAGACCCCTTACAAATGCATCTATCACTGTCTCAAGACCTGTGATTACCGTAAAAGCCCTTATTGTATTGCAGCGGCCCTTATAAACGCCCAGCGAGGACGCCTGGAGGCTGGTTTTGTCTTTGCTGGGGCTAATGCCTGGCGGGTGGATAAAATCATCTCCGTCCAAGAGCTTATCGACGAGCTTATTGAAGAATACTGCCAGGCCCGAAGGGAGGATCAGGGCCTCGAGTAGAAGCCACCAGGGAGGCTCTGTGCCTATCATCACCCTGACTACAGATTTTGGTCTACGGGATTCCTATGTCGCCGAGATGAAAGGGGTCATCCTTTCCCTGTGTCCGCAGGTCACTCTGGTCGATGCCACCCATGAAATCTCTCCTCAGGATATTGTCGAAGGGGCCTTGGTCCTGGCCTCTTTTTATCGCTTCTACCCTGCAGGGACCATTCATTTAGCGGTCGTTGATCCTGGCGTAGGTGGGCCCCGGCGCCCTATTGTCGTTCAGGCCGGAGGTCATCTTTTTGTTGGCCCGGACAACGGACTTTTTGCCCTGGTTCTTCAGCGTGAAGGCGATTTTTCTGCCTATGAAATCCGTCATTCAGACTATCTTCTTCCGGAGATAAGTACCACCTTCCACGGCCGAGATGTTTTTGCTCCGGTAGCCGCCCATCTTGCCCGGGGCCTTGACCCCCAAAGGCTTGGCCCTCTTCTTGAGGACCTTGTCCGTCTGGACTTTCCCCTTCCCCGAAAAGAAGGCCATCGAATAATAGGTCAGGTGATCCATGTAGATCATTTTGGCAATCTGGTAACCAACATCCCCGCAACCTTTCTTGAGTCTCTAAGGCCCAGTGAGACTGTGGTCGAGATTGCCGGCCGAAGGATCCTTGGCCTTAAAAGGACCTATATCGAGGTCCCTCCGGGGGTGATTTTGGCCCTGGTCGGAAGCCATGGTTTCCTAGAAATAGCCGCCAATCAAACCTCCGCAGCTACGACCCTAGAGGCAGGTCGGGGAGCTCGGGTATTGGTTCATCAAAGACCCCCTCAAGGTTAAGCAGAAAACGCTTAAGTTCAAGGCCTCCAGAAAACCCTCCCAACCCCCCTTTGGCCACGACCCGATGACAGGGTACCAATATGGGCACCGGATTTTGGGCCAAGGCCATCCCTACGGCCCGGGCTGCCCTGGGGCGGCCGATTCGACAGGCAAGTTGACCGTAGGTGATGGTAGCCCCGAAGGGAATCTCTCTTAAGGCCCTCCAGACGATTTCCTGGAAGCTGCTTCCCCGAAGATCAAGAGGAATCTCAAAGGAAACCGGCCTTCCCGAAAGATAGATCCTCAGCTGCTCAAAAAGGAGGTCGGCCAGCGCTTCCTCTGGGGGCAAGAGCGCTTTTGCCCCTAAAAGGGGCCTCAAACGGCAGAGCCCTTTGGGGCTAAAAGTGGCCCTTATAAAAAGAGGTGGGATAGCAAAGGATGTTTCCAGAACACTAGGGCTCATCCCTTAAAAAATTTAAGGGATGAGCCCCGGGTGGCAAGATCTGTCAAAAGGATCCTAAAAAGATGATTTCTTTCGGCGACGGACCAGTCCCAGTAGCCCTAGTCCGGATCCTAGTAGGGTCAGGGTTGCGGGTTCGGGTATGGGGTGGACATCGAGGGCATCGACATTTACTGGGAGGTGTGGGTCGAAGTAGAGTCCGCCGATGCCAAGTGCGCTATAGAAGTAGATATTGTCTCCGGTGGGGTCGAAGTTTCCTGGCGCGAGAGAGAAGAAGATGGTGTCACTGGTGAAGATGTCATGTCCCATATCGAAGCTATCTGTGCCGCCGAGGAGGTCAAAGACGATTAGGGCATCGAGCTGTTCTTGGCTGGGGTCAAAGCCGACGATGGGGCCAAAGATGTTGTCATCAAGGTAAAGGGAGAAACCTCCTGAAGGGCCTCCTGGGGAGACATAGATGTCACCGCTGTCAAGGGTGGCTGCTCTCTCTACAGAGAAAAAGGCTGATCCAAAAGCAGGGGAAGGGAATGGGTTAGGGTATGGTGGGTAGTGTTCTCCTGATTCTAGGGCGTCAAGGTCATATTGTTGGAGTCCGAGGTCTCCTTCATCATCGTGCACTTTAGGTCCCAGTACTTGGTGAGGGGGGTTGTTTGGGAAGTGGCCGTCCAGGGAGCCGGTTCTTGGGGGGGGTGGGCCGTTGATGATCCACTCGTAGAGATCGGAGTCTCCGTCGATGGAGAAGATCATGTGGACGGGTCCCAGGAACATGGTTGGCAGGTCCACATAGGGGTGCTGGGCAGAGGAGAGAGCGTCTACCTCGGCCTCCTGATCCACAGCCCCAAGATCAATGGTAGAGCGATAATAGAAACTAGAGTCTTCGTCGGTTTTATATATGTCTCCATTACCGCCCCCAGGAGCAGAATCAGAATCCGTTGAGAAATAGTGACTCCCGTCATTGGGGCCGGCCAGAACCGTACCACTTAAAAGTATCAGGGCCATAACCAAAAGAAAATAAATAAGTTTTTTCATGTTTGCCTCCTCAAAAATTGAAACTAAAAATTTTTCTGCCCCTTACGAAGATATCACCTCCTTATTTAGGAATATTCCCTCTTTTTGGCAAAATTCATTCCAAAGATGATCCACCAATCAATCACAAAAAAATAAATAAAAAAGTCAAACGTCAGAGTAGGTTAACCAACTTCTCCGTTTTTGATAGGTTTTGTTTATTGGTGGGAAAAGTTTTTCTCAGGATGAAAATTTTTTCCTCTTTTTTAGAAAAAGTTTTTTTCTGGGCCCCTTTCTGGTAAAGGACTTGGCAGATTCAGCTTTGAGGAGGCCAGGGATGATTGCCGTTTATTCGCTTTCAGAGCCTGAAGGCAAAGAAAGACTCAACAGCCTCTTGCGCCGCTTCTCTTCAGAGGGAGGCGAATACGAAGCCCGAGTTCGAGAGATCCTTGACCAGGTTCGGACCGAAGGGGATACGGCTCTGGTGGACTATACCCGGCGGTTTGACTGTCCGGATTTCCGGATCGAGGATCTTCGGGTGGACCCCGAGGAGATAGAAGCCGCCTTTTCTCAGGTAGAGGTCTCTTTCAGAAAGGCCCTTGAGGTCGCTAAAGGCAATATTGAGGCCTTCCATCGTCGTCAGTTACCTCAATCCTGGATTGAGACTAGGCCGAATGGAGCCATTGTCGGTCAGCTCGTTCGTCCTGTCTCTGCCGCCGGGCTATATGTGCCTGGAGGCAAAGGGGGAGAGACCCCACTGGTTTCCACTGTCCTGATGAACGCTATTCCGGCCAGGGTAGCCGGAGTAGAGCGCCTAGCCATGGTCACTCCACCGGACAGACAGGGGCGGATTTCTCCCTATCTTTTGGTGGCCGCCTCTCTGGTAGGTATAGAGGAGATCTACAAGGTTGGTAGCGCTTGGGCCATTGGGGCCCTAGCCTACGGGACGGAATCCATACCGCCGGTAGAGGTTATCTGCGGTCCAGGTAACATCTACGTCGCTCTGGCCAAGCGCCTAGTGGCCGGAGAGGTAGGGATAGACTTGGTTGCCGGACCTAGTGAGATCCTGGTTGTGGCCGATGAGAGTGCTGATCCGGATCTGGTGGCCGCTGATCTTCTCTCTCAGGCCGAACACGATCCCCTGGCTCTCTCCATCCTGGTGACCACCAGCCCTTCTCTGGCCGAGGCCGTAAAAGAAAGGCTTCCGGTGAGGCTTTCCTGGTTGCCTCGGAAAGAGATCGCTCAAAGGGCTCTCAGGGATCGAGGGGCGATCTTCCTGGCCCAAGATTTGGAGGAAGCCCTGAAGGTGGCCAACCAGATTGCCCCCGAACATCTTGAACTCCTGGTGGCCGACCCCTTTGCCCTGTTGCCTCTGGTTCGCAATGCCGGGGCCGTTTTTCTGGGGCCCTTTAGCCCCGAGCCAGTGGGCGACTATCTGGCCGGCCCTAATCATGTTCTCCCCACCATGGGGACGGCCCGCTATGCTTCAGCCCTCTCGGTGGACAATTTCCTCAAGAAGACCAGTCTTATATTCTATCCGGAGAAGGCCCTACGGGTAGAGGCCGAGGCTATGGTCCGGCTGGCTGAAACCGAAGGTCTCACGGCTCATGCTGAGGCCGTAAGGGTACGTTTAAAGACCTGATCCCCTTGCCCCGAACTTAAATCTAGGATGCAGATCTTATCTTTTGATCTTCTCAGCCCGGATCTTCTGCGTACTCAGACACCACGCCGTCTCCTCGTCCAGGTGGGAGAGACCCTTTTGGCCACAGTAATTGGGCGCGACGACGAAGGCCTTTTGGTTTCGGTAAAAGGTAAGCTTCTCAGGGCCCAGGTGGAAAACGAAGAATTTCCTCCGGGCAGCCGTCTCCGTCTGGAGGTGCTAGAGGCCGGCTCACCGGTCAAGCTCAAACTCCTGGAAAGACTTCCGCCAGAGGGAAAAAGCGATGTCCTCTTCCAGGCTCTAAAGGCCTTTAAGGAGGCCCTTGCCGGAGGTGCTAAGGCTATTGAGGGCTTCCAGCCGGCAACCGTCTCCTTGAGGGAATTTTTCTCTTTCTCCGGCCATCCCCAGCCCCTTAAACTTCTTCTCTCTCAGGCCTTGGCAGAGGCTCCGGAGGCCTTCCCTGCCCTCTTAAGGGCCGTCCTTAAAGAGATTAAAAAAGAGATCAAAGATCCCGCTCTCTCTAAGGCCTCCTCTTTGAGGTCGGCTTCAAGAACAGCCTCTTTAGATCCCAAAGGGGCCTTACCTGCGCAACTCAATCAAAAAGTCGAAGACCTTTCAGAGCCGAAGGGGCAAGGTCAGCCAAAAGGCTCTTTGGCCCCAGAGGTCTTAAAAGGAGACAAATCAGTCTCGTCTTTCTTGCCGGCAGACAAGGGCCAGAGATCTCTTAAGGCTCCTCAGCCCAAAGAGGGATTATTTTTGAAAGAGTCGACCCCTCCTCCGACCAGAAGCCTCCAGGAAATAGGACCTCCGGCCCTGGAATGGACTTCAAGGGCCCTTATATCTAGACAACAGCCAGGATCCACCCCTTCTCGAGGGGATTCTCTATCCCCAGGAGGGTCTCTTTTTCAAAAAGGCCCTCCGTTAAAAAGTCTGGAGCAGGGGGAGACTCCCCAGGTCCAAGAAAGAGGCCCTTTTTCGACCAAACCTAAAGGGAAAGAGCCCCCCTTGCCGGAGAATGGTTTAAAGTCTGATCCTCGGCCCTCTTTCTCTAAAGACCTCTCTTCTAAGGCCTCGGCCTTGCGGGGAGAGCCGGTTGGATTTCGCGAGGGCCTTTGGGAGACGGTCTCTAGTCTGGCCCAATTACGGGACCTTCTCTCGGCGGCCCTGGGCTTTAGCCCGATTTTTATCCCCTTTTGGTTTAAGGAAGGGGGTCAGGGTTATCTGGCTGCCTTCTCGGAGAAGAAAGGCCAGAGGCCCATTAGGCATATTCTCTTCAACCTTTCACTCTCTGCCCTAGGGGAGCTGGGTATCGAGGTTCGCCTGGAGGCCGAAGAGATTCTTGATCTCGAGGTCCGCGTTAGTCATTCTGCGGTTGAGGCCGTGGTTCGTCCGGCCCTTCCCGAGCTCCTGGAAAGGCTCGAACTTCTTGGTTATCGGATTTGCAAGGTCAGGGTTATGGTTGCTGCTCCTGATCCGCTGCTGGCCCGTTTGGGTCAGGAGCCTCAGAGACTTTTGAGCCTGTTTGCCTGATGAAGAGAAACAAAGCTGTTGCCCTGAAATATCGCCCCCAGAAAGATCAGGCCCCGCGGGTGGTAGCCAAGGGGGCCGGGCTTCTGGCCGAAAAGATCCTTGAGGCCGCCCGCCAGGCTGGGGTGCCGATTCGGGAGGAGCCGGACCTTCTGGAAATCCTCTACCGTCTGGAGATAAATGAAGAGATTCCCCCCGAGACTTATATCTTGGTAGCCGAGATCCTGGCCTGGGCCTGGCGTCTCAACGGGCGCTTGAGGGAGACCCGGGGCCCCTGAAGCCAGTCCTGAAAATTCTCCAAGTCAACACTTGATAAACCTCTTAAAGACCACCTCGAGAGGCCAACCAAGCCTTTAGAGCACTTTGGCGATAGAGGGCCTCTTTGAGCCGGATGAGCGGTATCTCGCCTTGGCTCAGATCTTGGGCAATGAGCTCTACGGCCTCGATGGCCCGCTCCAGCCGGTGACAGACCAGAAGGAGATCATGTCCCACATAAAAGGCCCCCTCCGCAGCCTCGGCCAGGGAATAGTTTCTGGCGATGGCTCCCATCTCCAAATCGTCACTTAAGAGAAGGCCCGAGAACCCCAGCCCTTTCCGGAGGATGCTGACTATTTTTCGGGAAAATGTCGCCGGTTGCTCGGGATCGATAGCCGGGTAGATGACGTGGGAGGTCATTATGGCCGGGACAGAAGCGGCTATGGCTTGGCGGAAGGGCTCCAGCTCGCGGGAGATAAGTGTTTCACGTGAAACATAGGCCTTGGGAAGTTCCTGGTGGGGATCCAGGTTGGCCTCGCCTAGGCCTGGGAAATGTTTGGCACAGGTGGCTAGGCCCTCTTTGGTCATGGTCTTGATGTAGATTCGGGTCAACCGCCCGACCCAGGCCGGATCTCGGCCAAAAGAGCGCTGGTAAATAAAAGAGACCGCCCCCTGGGTGGCCAAGTCAAGAACGGGGGCCAGGTTCATGTTGATTCCCATCCGCCGGAGGCAGGCGGCCCTCTGAGTAGCCACAAGCCTTATGGTCTGCTCTGGCCGAGGGCCGTGGCCTAATTGGTGGGCCGATGGTATCGGGCCACAGATTTCCTTCAGCCTCTGAACCGGGCCCCCTTCTTCGTCCACCATGATCAGAGGGAGTTCTTGGTCTGAGGCCAGACAGCTCTCTTTTAAAGCCTGGACGAGAAGATGGCCCTGCTCAGCAGAGGTCAGGTTGCGGGAGAAGAGAATAAAGTTGCGAAATCCGTACTCCTGAATCCCTCTTCTCTCATCATGGCTCAGTTCTTCTCCCCGAATTCCGACCACGAAAAGACCGGCGACGCTTCTTATGAGTTCGGGGCCCATTGTTTAACCTCGTTTAAGATCTCCTCGATCAAACCGATTATCTCTTTGGAGGTGGAGTTTTTAAGCCTTTTTCTAGACTAACAGAGTTCTGGTCGTTGGAGAAGCAAGAGTTCTTAAAGTGACATTTGTGTTACGATTACTTCTTTTTTGTTAAGTGGAGAACCTTCTCTGCCGAAAAGGCTGAAGAGACTCCAAGTGCAACTATACAATCAAAAATAGTGTGGAGGGGGAAAATGTTTTATAAAAGATTTTTCCGCTTAACTATTGCCAACAGGTTAAGAATTTTCATCTCCCTGGGGATGATTGCCCTGACCTTGGCCTCAGTCTTTATCGCCTATGAAAAGGGACGAAGACTCCTTTTTGAGAGCTCTTTTGAACATCTTGTCTCTCTCCGGGAGGCCAAATCCCAGGAAATTAAACACTATTTTGAGTATCTTATGGACAACATCCTGATCCTGGCCAGAAGTAAAGAGGTCCGGGGAGCCCTTAAGGGCTTTTCGCAGGCCTTTTATGAGGTCTCTGAGGTTATCAGGCCAGATGAGGCCCGCCAACGTCTTAAGAGTCACTACAAACGCTCTTTTCTTCCCCGGATAAACACTGAAGTCCCTGGAGCGGCCCCTTTAAGGGGAGTGGAAGAGCTTCTTCCTCGGGCCCCGGAGGCTCTGGTTCTCCAATATCTCTATATCCATGAGGACCTTAACCCCAGAGCTGAGGGAGAAAAACATCGTCTGGGTTCTGTCTCCCTCGACACGCCCTACAACCGCCTCCATGTCCGCTATCATCCCTGGTTTGAGGAGGTCGTTAAGGGGCTAGAACTCTATGATCTTTTTCTCATCGATTCCCGGGGTAATGTAGTCTATACAGTCTTTAAGAAAAAGGATTTCGCCACCAATCTCTTAAACGGTCCCTATGCTGGAAGTGCCTTGGCTCAAGCCTACAAAAGGGCCCTAAGGAGCCCTGCAGGGGTGGTCGTGGTTGAGGATTTTGCCCCTTATACACCAAGCTATAACTTGCCAGCGGCCTTTATGGCCACCCCAATCCTTGAATAAGGGCAAAAAGTGGGAGTCCTCTGTGTTCAACTCTCCATTGCAGCCATTGATGAGATCATGAGCTTTCATAAACGCTGGCAGGAGGTTGGCCTGGGGAGGACAGGAGAAATCTATCTAGTGGGGCCGGATGGTTTCATGCGCAATGACAGTCGCTTTCTTGACCAGCTGGGGCCGGCAGTCAAAAGGCTCGGCACCAGTGTCGGAATCATCAGGGTGGATACCCCGGCCGTAACTAAGGCCCTTGAGGGAAAAAAAGGAGCTGAGATAATCACTAATTATCTAAAGATCCCGGTTCTTTCGGCCTTTGCTCCCCTGGATCTCCCCGGAGGGCTCCGCTGGGCCATTGTGGCCGAGGAGGCCCAAGAGGAGGTCATGATCGGTCCCCACCGTTTGGCCATCTATCTTTTGGGATCCGGAGCCATTTTGGGTCTGCTCTTTCTGGCCTTTATGGGCTTTGTGGTCGACAGATCGGTCATCAGGCCCCTTAAGGGATTGGTGACCAGCCTTAAGGATTCTATCGCCAGCGCTGACCTAACCCGGGAGATCTCCGATACCAGGGTCAACTGCTCAGAGATCCAGCAGTGCGGTCAAGAGACCTGTCCTTCATTTGGTCGGGAAGGTCAGTGCTGGTATGAGACCGGCAGTTATGCCCAGGAAGTCCACTGTATCAAACTCAAAGACGGCACCTATCGGCTCTGTGACGAGTGCCCGGTGTATCGCCAAGCCATTGTCACTGAGATCGATGAGGTAACCACCTTCCTTCAAGGTTTCTTTAGGCGCTTGCGCGAGCTTCTGAACAAAGTTCGCCATCAAGGTGAGCGGGTGGTCGAAGAATCCGAGACGATGATCAAGGCTGCTGAAAAAATGACCGAAACTGCAGAGGTTACCCGAGAACGCAGCCAGAGTATCAATCAGGCCTCCCAGGTGGCCAGCGAAAATGTTGCTGGTATGGCTGCTGCCCTGGAGGAGATGACAGCGACTATCTCTGAGGTCGCCCGCAATACCACTGAAGCCAACAATGTCGCTCAAGAAGCCGCCCAAGAGGCAGAGGCTACCCAAAAGGTCATTGCCCACCTCAAAGAGGCCTCGGGCAAAATCGGTCAGATCAGCCATCTTATTGGCGAGATTGCTGAGCAGACCAACCTTTTGGCGCTGAATGCCACCATCGAGGCGGCCCGAGCCGGTGAGGCTGGCAAGGGCTTTGCCGTGGTGGCCGGTGAGGTCAAGGAACTGGCCCAACAGACCAGCCAATCTGTAGAGCAGATCGATCAGGTGGTCCGGGGGCTTCAGGAGCGGGCCACCGAGGCCGTGGCTGCTGTAGAGAGGATCGTCTCTGTAATCCAAAAAGTGGCAGATTTTTCTACCAACGTAGCCACCGCTATTGAGGAGCAGACTTCAGTTATAAATGAGCTTAGTGGAAATGCCCAAAGCGTAAGCAGTGAAGTCAGTGGGGTCAACCGGATGAGTGAGGAAATCGTCTCCATGATTACCGAGGCAACCAGCGGGGCCAGGGAAGTAGAAACGGCGGCCAGAGGGCTTCGCCACCTCTCTGAGGAACTCGAAAGAGAGCTTCAGACCTTCCGCATCTAGATCCTTAAATAAGAAGCCTTAGTCAGAAATAAAGAAAGGGGTGGATCTACCCCTTTCTTTATTTCTGGAACTGGTAAGTCTTTTGGACTTTTCAATTTGCTTCGAAGAATTCGGTGTCAGGGGAGATCTGTTTCTGGTTGAGTAGCCCCGGATGTCTCCTCTTCAGACTCTTCCTCTAAGTCGAGGCTTCCGGCCCTGAAGGTGACCTGACCTTCCTTAAGGTAGAAGGTACCTAATTCCAAGGGATGATTGACGGTGTGCTCATAGTCGGCAATTCCAATTCTCACTCCGGGAAAAACCCTTCCTAAGACCTTTAGGGTCGTTTGGCGGAGGGTTCGGACATGCTCCCGCAATTTCCTCTCTTCGCCTTTAAGTTTTTTAGCCTCGGCCTCTAACTTGGCTAGAGTTTCTTTTATCTTCTCAAAAAGAGGAACCTTCTCTGGGGGAAGTCGACCCTCTTTGAGGAGCTTGGCCCCTGCCTTAAGGGCCTTATAGAGGGAGGTCATCTGGTCTTCTAAGACGGTCAGCCGGGCCCGGACGTCTTCGAGGCGCTCAGAGAGGCTGCGGTCAAATCCTACTCGTATAATAGTGCTAACGTGGGCGCTGCTCCCTAGGATTCTGACCTCGGCTGAGCCCCGTACGAGACACTCTCCCCCGACGATAGTGCCTACACCTTCAGTGACGATGAGATGACCACCAACCTCGCAGAGAGGTTGAAGGAGATAATCGGTGACCTTAAGATCTCCACAGACAAAGATCTGGGAGTATTCTAGGGCACCAATGGTTGCCTCACCCTGACATTCGATCCTCGTATCCTCACCATGAATAAGGCCGGTGATGACAAGATCTCCCTTGACCCTAATGTTGACGTTATCTTCAACACCTCCCCGGATCTCCAAGTCTCCAGAGGATTCGATCTCAAAGCCCCGGTGGACCATGCCGTTTATGATCAGCCTTTCTCCTCGAAAATGGATATTGCCTACGTCCCAATTGACATCGGAGTTAAGCTCAAAGACTGGAGTGACCTTTAGCTTTTCGCCCTCAGCGATGACGGCTCCCTCGATCTCTGAGACCAAGAGAAGCCCCTCTTCATCTGGAGAAAGTCCGGCACCATAGCGGAAGGGTACATCTTTGCCTGGAAAAGTCGGCAGGGGCTCGCCGAAGACATTCATCCCGGGGCTACCCTGTCCGGGGGGAATCTTTCGAGCCACTGGCTGGCCGGCACTTACACAGACAACGGTGTTCATCTCTCGAAGATCTACCCGATCCTTGCCTTCTTCTCGGGGGCCCTTTTCCAGATCTACGAGAAGCTCGATTCGGGCATCTTCTCCCTTGACCGGAGCCTTGCCCCGGGCTACTACCAGACGGCCCCCTTCGGCCTCTGGTTCCTCTAGGAGGCCAAAGACTATGCCCAGACGCTTGAGTTCTTCTTTTAAGGCCGGGTAGTCTTCAGGGATGAGATCCGGCCCGGGGGCGTCTTTACGAAGGAAGGCCTCCAGTTCATCCGGGCTGACAAAGACCCGGAACCGGCCTTCTAAGATGGGTATGCCTTCCTTAGCGAGTTTTTCTCGTTCTTCACGGCCAGCCATCTCCTTTAACTTTTCGGTCTTTAATGAGAATCCTTGAGAATTTCAAGAAAAAGCAGGCTTACAAGAATCGGGTTTTGGTTAGGTCTTCTTCCAGCTCTTTTCTTCTCCTCGAAGCAGCCGGGAGATGTTTTCCCGGTGGCGCCACCAGATGAGGGCCGCCATGATAAGGGCTAAGATAGTTACGGGGAGATTTTGGCAGAGGAGCCAGACCAGGGCTGGCATGAGAAGGGAGGTGATCAGAGAGCCGAGGGAAACATAGCCGCTTTTGGCGACTACGGCTACAAAGAGGGCTATATTAACAAGAAGGGCCAAGGGACAGAGAAAGATATAGACCCCTACGGCTGTGGCCACTCCTTTGCCTCCCCGGAATCCCAGATACACTGGATAGAGGTGACCCAGAAAGGCTGCCAATCCTACAGCTGCTGGCAGGACGAAGCGAATCTCTGTCGGGGCCAGCTTTCCGGCCAAATAGACGGGCAGAGCTGCCTTGGCAATATCCAGGATGAGGGTCAACAGCCCCCAGGGTTTGCCTACACAGCGGGCCACATTAGTGGCTCCGATGTTCCCTGAGCCCATCCGGCGGATATCGCGGCCTTTGAGGAGCCCAATTATAAGGCCAAAAGGAATGGCCCCTAGAAGATAGGCCAAAAGTATGGAGACCAGGGCACCTGGGGTGAAGAGGCTTTCTATCATTTGCGCCCGAGTGTAATATCAAGGGGCTGGTTGAGGCAAGGGTCTAAGTGAGCCAGAGATGATCTAGTAGGGGGGAGAGATGGCGGCTGTGGTCAGATTGGAGAGGATTCGCAACATTGGTATCATTGCCCATATTGATGCCGGAAAGACCACCCTTACCGAGCGTATCCTTTACTATACTGGCAGAATCCATCGCATGGGTGAGGTCCATGAAGGGGCTGCCCAGATGGACTGGATGCCCGAGGAACAGGAACGAGGAATCACTATCACCTCGGCAGTGACGACCTGCTATTGGCAGGGCTACGAGATCCACATCATCGATACTCCCGGTCATGTAGACTTTACCATCGAGGTGGAGCGTTCCTTAAGGGTGCTTGATGGGGCCGTGGGGGTCTTCTGCGCGGTGGGAGGAGTGGAGCCCCAAAGTGAGACTGTCTGGCACCAGGCTGACAAATATCGCGTGCCCAAGTTGGCCTTCGTCAACAAGATGGATCGCTTGGGGGCCAGCTTCGAAAAGGTTCTTGAGGAGATGCGCCAGAAGCTAGGGGCCAAACCCTTGGTACTTACCTTCCCATGGGGAACAGAGGCCGACTTCAAAGGAGTAGTGGATGTCGTTCGTCAGGAGCTCATCCTCTGGGATGAGGCCAGCCAGGGAGAGAGATATTCCTATCATCCAGTGCCCGAGGAGCTTCATCCTCAACTTCAGGTTTATCGAGAGGCTCTCCTTGAATCCTTGGCCGATATCGACGAAGCCCTTATGGAGAAATACCTAGCCGAAGAAGAGATCTCCGAGTCGGAGATCCACCAGGCCATCCGGCGGGCCACCTTGGAGCTCAAGGGGGTGCCAGTCTTTTGCGGGGCGGCTTTGAAGAACAAAGGGGTTCAGCCCCTACTCGATGGCATCATTCGTTATCTACCAAGTCCTCTGGATGTCCCTCCAGTAAAAGGCCTTAATCCTCAAACCGGAGACATTGAAACCAGGCCCCCGAAGGACAAGGCCCCGCTTTGCGCCTTGGCCTTCAAGGTTCAGATGTTTGAGGGGCGTAAGATGGTCTATATGAGGGTCTATTCCGGGGAGCTTCGGGTGGGGGAGACCGTTGTCAATGTGGGCAAGGAACTTCGGGAAAAGGTGGCCCGGATATTTCGGGTCCATGCCAACAAGAGGGAGCGCCTTGATAGGGCCGGTCCAGGGGCGATCGTCGCTGTTATGGGCCTCAAGGCTACGGCTACGGGAGATACTTTGGCCGATCCCGATCACCCCATCCTTCTTGAACCAATTGAGACCTACGAACCGGTAATCTCCATTGCCGTCGAGCCCAAGACCCGAGCCGACGAGGAAAAAGTCCACCAGGTGTTGGCTAAGGTGGCCGAAGAGGATCCGACCTTCAGGGTCCGCTTTGACGAAGAGACCGGTCAGACCATTGTCTCCGGCATGGGAGAGCTCCATCTGGAGGTCATCCTCCAGCGAATCAAGCGGGAATATCATCTGCCTATTAATGTAGGCCGCCCCCAGGTAGTCTATCGGGAGACTATCACCCGGCCGGCAGAGGTCACCGAAGTCTTTGATCGGGAAATTGCCGGTCTTAGACAGCAGGTGGAGGCTACGGTCTCCGTGGCCCCTCTGGCTCGGGGGAAGGGCCGAAGGGTACGGGCCGAGATCCCTCCGGAGGCCACTTCGGCCGAGGTTTTAAAGGGACTGGTTTCTACCCTTTCTCAGGCCCTTGAGGCCGGAGTGAAGGGTTATCCGGTCTGGGATGTAGAAGTCGTTTTAAAGAGACTTGCGGCTTCTGAAGGAGCCGGTGATCTGGCCTTAAAGGCCGCTGCTTCGGCGGCCCTCAAGCAGGCCCTCGAAGAGGCGGTCCCCGTACTCCTTGAGCCCATTATGGCCTTAGAGATCCTTACTCCCCAAGAGTTTATGGGGGAGATAATCGGCGATCTTACTGCTCGGGGGGGGCGAGTGGAGGCGATTGAGGCCCGCGGACCGGTTCAGGTCGTCCGGGCAGAGGCCCCTCTTTCTCGCCTTTTCGGTTATTCGACGGCCCTGCGCTCGGCTAGCCAGGGCCGGGCCACCTTTACCATGCGTTTTTCCCGCTATGATGTGGTTGATGAATCTTCATCAACTCATTGAAGGTCGTCGGCCTTTTTGTTAACCAACAAGAAATGAGACTTATCCGGCATCAGGAAATCTCCGAGGCAGTGGCCTGTCTGGCTAGGGAGGCCAATGTGGAGTTGCCTTCTTCTGTAGAGAAGGCCCTTCAGGGGGCCCTCAGAAGGGAGGAGTCAGCCACGGGTCGTCTGGCCCTTTCGATCCTCCTGGAAAACGCCCATCTGGCCAAGAAGAACCGCCTACCCCTCTGCCAAGATACCGGGGTGGCGGTGGTCTTCGTCCGACTGGGAAGAGAAGTTCGCCTGGAAGGAGATCTTTACCAGGCCATCCACGAGGGGGTAGCCAAAGGTTATAAAGAGGGCCTTCTGCGGGGCTCGGTGGCCGATCCGCTGACCAGAGAAAATACCGGTGATAATACTCCAGCTGTGGTCCATCTGGAGATGGTTCCGGGAGAGGACCTCACCTTGACTTTCCTTCCCAAAGGCTGTGGTAGTGAGAACATGAGCGCTATCAAGATGCTCCCGCCTTCTGCCGGCCGACAGGGCATCATAGACTTTGTGGTTGAGACGGTTTCGGCTGCCGGCGCCAATCCCTGCCCCCCGGTGACTATTGGAATTGGGCTGGGGGGGGATTTTGAATATGCGGCCCTTTTAGCCAAAAAGGCCCTTTTGAGACCACTGGGGAGCCGCCATCCCAGGGAAGACGTTGCTCAGCTAGAGGAAGAGATCCTCCACCAGGTCAATGCTCTAGGTATTGGTCCTCTTGGTTTTGGTGGTCGGGTGACGGCCCTTTCAGCTCACGTGGAGCTGGCCCCCTGTCATATTGCCAGCCTGCCGGTAGCGGTAAACATCCAGTGTCATGCGGCCCGGCTTAAAAGTATTGATCTGTGAAGGCAATGATCGATTTACCCGTCAAAAAAGAACTTCTTTTTCCCCTTGAAGATCGAGATGACCTTAAGGATCTGGTGGCTGGGGACTGGATCTTTATCTCCGGAGCTATCTTGGCCGGACGGGATCAAACCCACCGGAGGCTGTTGGAAGTCCTCGATCAGGGAAGGTCCCTGCCCTTTGATCCTTCCGGTCAGCTTATCTACTACGTTGGTCCTACCCCGGCGCCTCCCGGACGCCCCATTGGCTCGGCCGGGCCGACTACCAGCTATCGGATGGATTCCTATACCCCCAGACTGTTAGAGATGGGGATTGTGGCCACTATGGGAAAGGGGCCCCGGGGGGCTGAAGTCCGGGAGGCTATGCTCAGGTATCAGGTGGTCTATCTGGCCGCCATTGGGGGAGCTGGGGCCTATCTTTCTGGCTGCATCAAGGCGGCTCGGGTCCTGGCCTTTGCTGAGCTTGGCCCAGAGGCCCTTTATCTTCTGGAGGTGGAACGTTTTCCGGCAGTAGTCATCAACGATCTGGCCGGCAGGGATTATTACCAGATGGCCCGACAAAGGTGGCAGTCTTGAGGGAGGCCAAGGAACGCTTTTATCGAGGCTGGATCCAGCGTCCAGATCTGGTCTCCTTTCGGGTGATTGTTAAGGAGACGGATCTCTTCATCTTGGCCGAAAGGGAGCTGACCAGCCAGATCACCGGCGTTGTAATCCGCTTAAGAGGCCAGATCGAGGCCTATATTCGAGAAAATCCGGTCTTTTTAAAGACTCTTCTCCCTCTCCCAGAGGATCCTCTGGCCCCACCTGTGGTTAGAAATATGCTCAAGGCTGCTCAGGCCGCTGGTGTCGGCCCCATGGCAGCCGTGGCTGGAGCCATTGCCGAGGCCGTGGCTAGAGAGGCGATTGAGGAGGGATGGACCCAAGAGATTCTGGTAGAAAACGGAGGAGACTGCTTTTTAAACGGCCGTCGAGAGGCTGTGGTGGCTATCTATGCAGGGTCCTCTCCCTTTACAGGTCGTCTTGGCCTTCGCATTCCAGCCGACCTTATGCCCCTTTCGGTCTGTACATCCTCGGGGCGAATCGGCCATTCTTTGTCTCTGGGGCAGGCTGAGGCTGTGACCGTTCTGGCCAAAGAAGCAGCTTTAGCTGATGCTGCGGCCACGGCCATTGGCAACCTAGTCCGCAAGACTGCTGATATCCCCAAGATCCTGGAAGAAAGCCTGAATATTCCGGGTCTTCTGGGAGTGGTGGTCATTGTTGGGGATCGGATCGGGGCCCGAGGTGAGGCCGTAGAGCTGGTCCCCTTAAGCCGGAGGTGAACATGCTTGTCAAGGGTAAGGCCAAACGATTGACTATTTATGTTGATGAAGGCGATCGTTATCAAGGCCAACCAGTCTATGAGGCCATAGTCAAATTTCTCTTTAAACACAAGGTCTCGGGGGTGACCCTCTTCCGGGGGATTGCTGGCTATGGGGCCGATGGGGTCTTTCATTCCATAAAGATCCTGAGACTCCATGAGGCCTTACCTATTATGATAGACATCATCGAAAGGGAAGAGATCCTTGAAGAGATTCTTCCAGAGCTTGAGGCCATGGTCACCAAGGGCTTAATAGTGACCTCAGATGTGGACGTGATAAAATGTAGTCAATGTCCCGAACGCTAAGGTCTTCGTTTCTCGCCCTTCTTATCCTTGTGATTTTTGCCCCGTTAGCCTATGGGATGCTTTCTATCCCTGAGGAGCGCCAGCTTGGGGGAAAGATCCTTGAGCAGGTCGAGGCCCGTTTTACCTTGGTGCATGATCCAGTAATTGTCGGCTATGTGGAGAAGGTTGGCCGCCGGGTCTTGGCCCATGTCAAGCCTCGCTATTTTCGCTATCGCTTCTTTGTTGTTAAGGACCGTAGCCTTAACGCCTTTGCTGCTCCGGGAGGTTTGGTCTTTGTCCATACAGGGCTCCTTGAGGTCCTTGATAGCGAAGATGAGCTGGCCGATGTCCTGGCCCATGAGTTTGCCCATGTCCAGTGTCGTCATGTAGCCAAAAGGATCGAAAAGCTCACTAGGCTCAATCTGGCCACTGCCGCCGTAGCCATTGCCGGGGTCTTTTTAGGCAAGGGTCAGACGGGATCAGTGCTTCTTTCTACCAGTAGCGCCTTGGCGACGACCATGGCCCTGAAATACAGCCGGACCGATGAAGAGGAGGCCGATCGGGTTGGCTACGAGTACATCCTGGCCTCGGGCTACGATCCGCGAGGCCTTATCAGCATTCTTAAGAAGATGCAGCGCCATCGTTGGCTGGTCTCTGACAATGTCCCCAGTTACCTCCTCACCCATCCGGGGAGCAGTGAACGTCTGACCTACCTTGAATCCCTCATCGAGAATTTCCCTCCCCGAAGGATTGTCTCCCGTGATCCTTTTGAGCTACGGCGGGTTCAGATGAGGGTCCGGGTCTTAACCCACGATCCATACCAACTTATTGCTCGCTACGAACGGGAGCTGATTGACAATGCAGATGATCCTTTACTCCACTATGGTTTAGGTTTGGCTCTTCTTAAGGCCAAACAGTACCGCCGGGCCATCAAAGAGCTTAAAGTCTCTGTAGAGCTTCTACCCCAGAGGGAGGAGCTCCTGGCCGATCTGGGACAGGCCTATCTTGAAGGGGCCAGATACCAGGATGCCATCAGAATCCTCAAACCTTACACGGAACGCTATCCTTTGGATCTTTTGGCCCGGCTTAACTTGGCCAAGGCCCTGGCCCAAGTGGGCCAGGAGAAAGAAGCCATCGATATCCTTGAGGAGCTCTCTAAGCGGCTTCCTGAAAACAGTGAGATCTACTATCGTCTGGGCTGGGCCTATGCCTCCCTTGGTCAGGAAGGTCGGTCTCACTTCTATTTTGCCCGCTACTATAAGACTCGAGGAGATCTGCCCACGGCCATTTATCACTATCAGAAGGCCGCCCGCCTTCTGACCAGCGATGATCCTCTGGCCAAGGAGGTGACCCGAATTCTTAAGACCGCCACTAAAGAGACTCCTTCAGAGAAAAAGGGGCACCATAAGCGGTGAGGCTTCTGGGAATAGATGCCTGCCGACAAGGATGGTTGGTCGCTCAGGCTATCCTTAAGGGCCCTTCGGTCCTTGAGGGCCTCTCCCTCAAGGTGGTCCTTTCCCTTAGGGATGTTCTTCTAACCTTAAGCCCCCCGGCCACGGTGGCCATCGATATCCCGGTGGGCCTCCTTGACGATCCCTCTCCTGGCGGGCGGCCGGCTGATCGTTTGGCCCGCAGGCTCCTTGGCCATCCGCGGGCAAGCAGCGTCTTTAGCCCTCCTCTGCGGTCGGCCCTTAAGGCTCGAGACTATCAAGAGGCCCGCCGCTTAAGCGGGGGAAGTCTTAACCGACAAGCCTATAATCTTCTCTGTCGGATACGGGAAGTCGATGAGCTGATCCCTTTCTTGCGACCGGGAGTTTTTCTCTATGAGGTCCATCCAGAGGTCTCCTTTTGGGCCATGGCCCTTGCCCCCCTTGGGGAATCTAAGAGGTGCAAGGGGGGCCGTCTGAGGCGCCGCCAGATTCTGGCGGCAACAGGAATCTTTCCCCCCCGGTCTCTTGAGGCCGCTCCTTCCGGGGCGACGGTTGATGATCTCCTCGATGCCTTTGCAGCCCTCTGGACGGCCTGGCGGATTGCCCGCAACCGGGCCCGCTGCCTTCCTTCAAGGCCCCTTAAGGATGGTTGCGGCCAACAGATGGCTATTTGGTTCTAGGGGCAGAGGGGTGGCCGGTCAAGAAGGTGTTTATAGAAGGCCTGAGGGGCCAGATCCGGAAAATTCGCTCCCTGGGCGACAAGATGACGTCTTACCTCGACGCAGAGGTGGCACTTGCCTACATAGCCCTTTTCTTGAGGTTCAAAGCCATAGTCGTTCATAGCCATCTTAGCTAGTCCATATGGACCGGATTCAAGAAGGATCTTTATCAAGGGGCGGTCTTCTCCGTCAAAATTCCTGACAAAGTGGTAAAGATCATCGAATCGACCCAATGACAGCCCGCCACAGAAAAGAGGAATGTAATTTCGATAAGGGTCAAAATGGGCATGGCGGGAGAAGATGATCTCCTGAAGGCAGTTCTGCCCGGCAAAGTGATGGAGGGGATGTTGTTCGACCAGCCCTCCCAGAAGGATACCGGCCCGTCCTCCTGAAATGAGGCCGTAGCCCTTAAAAAAGATACGTCCAGTCTGGTGCCGCCCGAACCGCTTCAGATAGTCGGAGAGCTTCACCGGATGTTCTCTGTCAAACCGGGAGATAATGTCAATGAATTGGGGTAGGTAAACGATGACATTTTCTGGGCCTAGGATGGATTGGGCTATTTCGATGGCCTTAAGGGAGACCTTGAGGGGAATGGTCTCTGCATGAAAGGGGCTTACACTGATAAGTATCCGTTCCAGACCGGCCTCTTTGAGAAGACGAAGTTGTTCCCGGCCTCGCTCTTCATCTATGGCCCAGCCACCATTGGTCTCTACATATTCCAAAAAAAGCCCCAACTCTTGGGTCTTGCTGACAGCAAAAAGGAGAAGATCAAAATTCAAAAATGGCTCTCCCCCGGCCAGATGAATTCCCCGGGGGTGTTTCCAGACCCGCTTTATCCCCCGAAGAAGTTCCTCCAGGTCCTCTGGGGTCATCCAGTCAGGCCATTGAGGCCCCCCGGCATAGAGGCAGTGGCGGCAGGCGCACTGGCATCGATAGCTGAGGATTATGCCGCCGGAATCTATAGCTCGTAGATAATAAGGCATTTTAGAGTTTTCGTAATCGGGCCTGTTGGCGTCGCTGCTTTTTAGGGAGCTTTTTCCCTCTAGGAGGGTGCGAAAGGCCTTCGTCTTCCTCTTCTAGGCCTTTGAGATCAAAGTAGATGGCCATCTCCAGGCGGGCCTCAAACTCTGGGGAGGAGATACTCGCCGCCCCAAATCTTTCGGCATACTGGCGGATCTCCCGATCAGAGGTGACCACTACTGCCCGTTCTCTTTCTCTTTTGGCCATCTCTTTGATAACCTCATCGGCTCGTTCTCCTGCTCGGGAGTAGATCACCCTGATACCCCTTATGATCTGCCTCTGGCGTTTGGCCTCTGGGGAACCCCAGGCATCAAAGACCACGGTGATCTGATGCCCCTTGACCTTCTTGTAACGCCAGAGGAGCTCAAGCAAGGCCTCCCGGCCACTTTCTATGGCTTCGGCTTCAGCCGCTCGCAGCTGTGGGGACTGGCGGATAAGATTGTAGCCGTCAACAATTATATGGATTCCCAACTGGCTTCACCTCCCAAAGACCGAAGCCGGTCGATGATCCGGGAGAGTTCTTCTGGAGAATGAAATTCGATAAGGAGGCGTCCCTTCTTTCTGCCGGAAATGATCTGTACCCGGGAGCCTAGGATTCGAGACAGTTCTTCGGTGAGGGCCCGGAGATTGGGATCTTCAGAGGCCCTTGGGGCAGCTCGGGAGGCCTCTCTGCGGATGAGTTGCTCCAGTTGGCGGACAGAAAGCCCCTTTTTTATCGCTTGGTCCCGGAGGGACCGTTGTCTGTCCGGATCGTCCACAGCCAGAAGGGCCCGAGTATGTCCCATAGAAAGGCGGCCTTCAAGCAGGTCTTCCTTCAGGTATTCTGGGAGTTTGAGGAGTCGGAGAAAATTGGCTATGGTGGAGCGATCTTTACCCACCCGCCTGGCCACCTCCTCCTGGGTGAGACCAAATTCTTCTATCAGTCGGGCATAAGCCTCTGCCTCTTCCAGGGGGTTGAGGTCTGCCCGCTGGATATTTTCTATCAGGGCCAATTCCATGACCTCGGCTGGGGAGACGTCCTTGATGACCACTGGTACCCGCTCAAGGCCGGCCAGCTGAGCGGCTCGCCAGCGCCTCTCCCCGGCTATGAGCTCATAGGCTCCGGGAGAGATCTCTCGGACGACTAGAGGTTGAATCAAGCCCTTTTGCCTGATGGAGGCAGCTAGTCCTTCAAGGGCCTTCTCATCCAGACGCTTGCGAGGTTGGTAAGGATTGGGCCTGATGGCCTCCAGAGGGCAGAGAAAGTAGTTTTCTTGAGGTTGGGGGCCAAAAATCTCTTCTGAGGGCAACAGGGCATCAAGGCCTTTACCCAGAGGCTTTCTTTTTTTCACGCCGGATCAACTCCCTTTTGAGAAACTCTTTGGCCAGCTCAAGATAGGCCATGGCTCCTCGGGAATGAACGTCATAGAGAAAAATAGGCTTACCATGACTGGGGGCCTCGCTCAATCGGACATTGCGGGGAATGACGGTCTGGTAGACGAGCTGGCCAAAGTGGGCTGTTACCTCTTGACGTACTTGGTGCGTGAGGCGATTGCGACCATCATACATAGTGAGCACCAGCCCCTGGATGAAGAGCCGGGGATTAATGGTTTGTTTGACCCGACGGATGGTCTGAACCAGGAGCCCCAAGCCCTCTAGAGCGTAGTATTCACACTGAAGGGGAATGATCACCCCGTGGGCCGCCGAAAGGCCGTTTATGGTCAAAAGCCCCAGAGAGGGTGGGCAGTCGATCAGGCAGTAGTCAAAGTCTCCATAGAGCTTGGAAAGGCCCGTAGCCAGCCGGCGTTCGCGTCCCTTAAAACCGAGGAGCTCTGCTTCGGCCCCGATGAGATCAATCCGGGCCGGAATCAAGAAAAGTCCCGGGATTTCGGTTTCTTGAAGGAGTTCTTGGGGACGGCAGCGGTTAACAAGGAGATGGTAGAGGTGGCCATTCAGGGATTTTCGATCTGCCCCCAGGCCGCTGCTGGCGTTTCCCTGGGGATCAGCATCCACCAGAAGGACCTTTTTGCCCAAGATGGCCAGCCCAGCGGCCAGGTTGACCGCTGTAGTTGTCTTACCAACCCCCCCTTTTTGATTGGCGATGGCAAAGGTGCGCACGGTGTTTCACGTGGAACGTTTTTGACTACTCTACCCGAGATGAGGAAGCAAAGAAAGAGAGATGTCTTTGAGCATAAGCCTGATGAATAGCCTCTATTCGGCGACGGTACTCCTCTTTGCTGATTAAAGCCCCCTTAAGGCCGCCACGGAGGCTGATCTCCGAGAGATAGAAATCACCCGAGGCCAGGAGCATGAGATCCAGATGAGCATAAGGGAACCCTCCTCTTTCCATGGCCTGGTGGCAGAAAGAGAGCTCTTCTTCTCGAAGTTCATAAGGCCCAGAACGGCCTCCGTGATAGAGATTGTTCCGGAAATTTACTGGATTATAGCGCCAGTAGGCCTCGATATAGTCACCGAGAATGATTACTCGGATGTCTCTTATCCCGGGAACAAAGGGCTGGAGGACAAAAGGATAGTTCAGGCCTCCAAAGCAGGCTTGGTTATAGACTTCTTCCACGTGTCCCCATATATGGATACCCAGACCACAGTTGGCCCGATCAAGCTTGGTAATCACCTTTTCTACCCGAGCTTCCTGGTATTCGTTTATGGCCTGGATGAGATCATAACGATTGCGAATGACCTTGGTCCTTGGAAGCATCATGTCTTGGTAGATCCGGGTCTGGAGGGTCTTGGATTTAGAAAGTAGTTGGCTCAAGGCAGAAGGAACAAAGGTTACCCCCCGGCTGATGAGATCCACGAAAAGGGTTTCTTCGCAGGGGCTGAGATTGAGGATTCCGATGATGAGGTCCCCCCGGGTAAGGTCGTGGTAGTGTTTCCGGAAATCCTTGTTAGAGGAAATGACCCGGGGGGATGACATCTAAAAGAGCATTTCCATAAAGCGCCGGTGATACTTGGTGAGGTCAGCATTACAGTGGCCACAGTAGAGACGAACCTCACCAATCACTTGGGAATCATCGCTGACCGGGGTGAAACTTCCGTCTTCGTTCTGGATGTAGTGGGTGGTCATAATCACGTTTTCGGCCACTTCATAGAAGTCAGTATCGTTACCACAGTCCGGACAAACGACCCGCATGGTCAGATTGCCCGGAAGAAGCTTACATTTAATACGACGAGTGACATTGTTGGTGACCTTCTTCATCCTGTGCCCCTTGCGTGGTATATGCTCCTGTTGACCTTATTATTGACTGTAGTAACCGGTAAGGCTTGTTTTGTCGAGGACATAAGGCTCAATAGCCCCTAAAAAACCCTCCAGATTGATGTCTTCTGGCAGATCAAGGTCTTCGGTTGAAAGGGCGTAGATGGTAAAAACATAGGGATGGTCGCCTGTGCCCGGTGGCGGTTGGGGGCCACCGTAGCCAACAAAGCCAAAAGAATTCTTAAGTTCCTTTGCTTCCGGGGGCATCGCCCGACCAGAGGCCCCTTCAGGGAGATGGTGGACCGAGGCCGGGATGTTTATTACCAGCCAGTGAACCCAATTTCTAGCAATGGGGTGGGGATCCACACAGGACAAGGCAAAGGATTTTGTCCCTGGAGGGGCTCCTTCCCAGGAGAGGGGAGGCGAAAGGTTCTCCCCGCCGGCAGGGATCATGACGTATTTGGTGGGGATTCGGCCTCCGTCTCCAAAAGCCTCTGAAGAGATCTTCATGGCCTCACCTCCATGGGCCGGCCAAAAGCCGAGGGTAAAAATGGCCACCGTCAAGAAACAAATCCACCTCATGGATCAACTCAATATAAAACCTTTCTTCACAAAGGGCAAAAAATTTTTGACCTTTTAAGAAAGCCTTTTCTCGATGACCTCTGAGGCCTTTTTGAGGGCTTCGGGGAGTTTGGCTACCTCCGGGCCTCCAGCCTGGGCCATCTCTGGACGCCCGCCCCCTCCGCCGCCAACAATTTGGGCTAGCTCTCGGATAATTTCCCCGGCCTTAAGCCGAGAAGTAAGATCCTGGGTAACCATTACCAATAGGTGGGCCTTGCCTCGGGCCTCGGCCCCAAGGACGACCACCCCTGATCCCAGTTTGTCTCGAAAACGATCTCCCATCTCCCGGAGGAGTTTAGGATCATCTAATGGCACTTTGGTGCTGACCACCTTGACTCCGGCGACCACCGGGGCGGCAGCAATCTCCCGGTCGATATCAAGGGCGGCCCCTTGGGTGGCCAGGTGTTCGATCTTTCGCTCAAGTTCCTTGAGTTCGTTAAGAAGCCTTTCCACTCGACTGGTAATCTCTTTTGGAGAGGTCTTAAGAAGGGCTGAGAGCCTCAGGCGTTCCCTTTCTAAGTTGTGGATAAAGTCAATGGCTGCTTTGGCGGTAACGGCTTCGATGCGTCTGGTGCCCGAGGCCACGCTGGCCTCGGAGATGATCTTAAAGAGGCCAATTTCCCCTGTTCGTCTGACGTGGGTTCCCCCACAGAGCTCCTGGGAAAAGCCAGGGATGGAAACTAGGCGGACAGTCTCGCCGTATTTTTCCCCAAAAAGGGCCATGGCCCCTCGGGCAAGGGCCTCTTTTAGAGAGAGATGCTCCACTTCCACGGGAAGATCTTGGCGGATCTTCTCGTTGACTAAGTCTTCAATGGCAAAAAGTTGTTCTAAGGAGAGGGCCTCAAAATGGGTGAAGTCAAAGCGGAGTCTATCCGGGGCCACTAGACTCCCGGCCTGCTTGACATGCCCTCCTAATACTGCCCGGAGGGCGGCGTGGAGAAGGTGGGTGGCCGTGTGATTGCAGGCAATGGCCTGGCGTCGGTCAACCAAGACGGTTAGTTCGTATTCTTCTCCACAGTGCAGGAGCCCTTCTTCTATCTGGGCCTGGTGGACAAAGACGTCTCCTACCCGGACGGTGTTCTTTACCCGGCCCCGGCCACTGGGGCCGACAATAAGGCCGGTGTCTCCCACCTGACCACCGGCCTCCCCATAAAAAGGGGTTTTTTCAAAGACCAGCTCCACCTCTTCGCCCTCACGGGCAGAATCTTGGGGCAGGCCCTTTTTGACGATGGCTAAGAGCCGGCTCCGGACTCGGGTGGTCTCATAGCCGACAAAGCGACTTCCCTGGCCTTTCTGGGCCAGTTCCTGGTAGATCTCTGCGGCCAGAAGATCTCTCTCCTTTCGGGCGGCTCGGCTCCGGGCCCGCTGTTTTTCCATCTGTCGGGAGAAGCCTTCCATGTCCAGAGTCAGTCCCTGTTCCAGGGCCATGTCGCGCACAATGTCGTAAGGGAACCCGTAGGTATCATAGAGCCTAAAAATAAACTCTCCGGGGATGGTCTTTTCTCCCCTTTTCTTCAGGTTCTCTATCTCTTCAGAGAGGAGTTTTAGGCCAAATTCCAGGGTCTCGCCAAAACGCTCCTCTTCGTATTCAAGGACCTTTTCAATAGTGGTCTGGTTCTGGTGAAGCTCGGGATAGGTTTCCCCCATCTCGGAGATCACGACAGCGGCCGTCTCGGGCAAGAAGGGACTTGAGAGTGAGAGGAGTTTTCCGAACCGAGCCGCCCGACGGATTATTCTCCTAAGAACATAGCCTCGCCCTTCGTTTGAGGGGAGAACCCCATCGGCAATGAGGAAAGCTGCTGCCCGGCTATGATCGGCGATGACCCGCATGGCTACATCGAGCCTTTCCTCTTGGCCATAACGATGGCCGGAGAGGATCTCCAGTTTTTTCAACAGACCGGCGAAGAGGTCACTTTCGTAGTTACTTCTTTTGCCCTGAACAGTGGCGGTGATCCGTTCAAGGCCCATGCCCGTGTCGATGGAAGGCCTGGGGAGAGGTTCGAGTCGGCCTTCATTGGTCCGGTTGTACTGCATAAAGACTAGGTTCCAGATCTCCAGATATCGGTCACAGTCGCAACCCACGGCGCACTCAGGTCGCTGACAACCAACCTCCGGTCCTTGATCAAAGATGATCTCCGAACAGGGGCCACAGGGACCGGTCTCCCCCATGGACCAGAAATTATCCTTTTCTCCCAAGGGGATGATCCTCTCCGGGGGGACTTTGGCGATCTCGGTCCAGAGCTTGGCGGCTTCCTCATCCTCGCGGAAGACAGTCACCCAAAGGCGGTCTTTGGGCAGCTCCAGGATTTCAGTCAGGAAGTCCCAGGCATATTTGATGGCCTCTGCCTTGAAATAATCACCAAAGGAAAAGTTTCCCAGCATCTCAAAGAAGGTGTGATGTCTGGCTGTATAGCCGACGTTTTCAAGATCATTGTGTTTGCCGCCGGCCCGAACACACTTCTGACAGGAGGCCGCCCGGCAATAACTCCGCTTCTCCTGCCCCAGAAAGACCCTCTTAAACTGGACCATGCCGGCATTGGTAAAGAGCAGGGTGGGATCCTCGGCTGGGATAAGGGGAGAGCTAGGGACGATCTCGTGGCCCCGTTCGGCAAAGAACTCCAGGAAAAGACGACGTATATCCGCACCTTTAAGGATTTTCACTACCAACCTCCCTCTTGATTTGACACATCTGTGGAGAGATCAGGTTTAGCCTTGAGCAGTCTCGGCCTCGGTCTTCTTCGGTTTGAGTCCTCCGGAGAGGCGAATCTTTTCTTCGATCTCTGCGGCAAGCTCAGGGTTTTCCTTCAGATGGCGCCGGACAGCTTCTCTTCCCTGGCCAAGACGTTCTCCTTCGTAGGAGTACCAAGATCCAGCCTTGTCGATGATCCCCATAGCCACTCCCAGGTCGAGGATCTCGGCCGTCCGGGAGATGCCCTCTCCGTAATAGATGTCGAATTCGGCCTCCTTAAAGGGAGGAGCCAGCTTGTTCTTGACGATTTTGACCCGAGTGCGGTTTCCGATGGATTCGGTTCCGTCTTTGATGGCTCCGATGCGCCGGATATCAAAACGCATGGTGGCGTAAAATTTAAGGGCATTACCCCCAGTAGTAGTCTCCGGCGTTCCGTAGCCAAAGCCTCCGATCTTCATCCTTATCTGGTTGATAAAAACTACGGCGGTCTTGGAGCGGTTAATGGCCGCAGTTAGTTTGCGCAGGGCCTGGGACATAAGCCGGGCCTGAAGGCCCACTTGCATCTCGCCCATGTCTCCCTCCAGCTCAGCCCGGGGGACCAGGGCGGCTACGGAGTCAATGACGATGATGTCCACTGCTCCGGAGCGGGTCAGAACTTCGGCAATCTCCAGGGCCTGCTCACCGGTGTCCGGCTGGGAGATAAGAAGATCGTTGAGATTGACCCCCAGTCTTTCAGCGTAAGAGACATCAAGGGCGTGTTCGGCGTCAATGAAGGCAGCCGTCCCTCCGGCCTTCTGGGCTTCAGCAATGGCGTGAAGGGCCAGGGTGGTTTTGCCTGAGGACTCAGGGCCGAAGATCTCCGTGATTCGCCCCCGGGGGATACCTCCAATGCCGGTGGCAATATCTAGGCCCAGAGAACCGGTAGAGACTACCGGCACCTCGGCCACCCGCCCCCCTTCCCCCAGGCGCATGATGGCCCCCTTGCCGAATTGCTTTTCTATCTGGGAGATGGCCAGCTCCATGGCCTTCTTTCTGTCCATCGGCGCCATGAAAGACCTCCTTTTGATTAATGGGGAATTTCCATTTTTTTACCACCAACTGGCCCTATTGGCCACAGGCCCTATCGGGCGACTACAAAGGCCCCGGGAAATCCTGTAGCTTCAAGAATGGCCTCGAATCTCTTAGCGGCTTTATAGGTGGTTGCGGCAAAGATCTGAACCCGATAAAAGAGCTCTCCTTTTTCGTTTTGGTATCGGACTATCTCTACCCGGGGATAGAGCCGCTGAAGCTCTCGGCGAAAACGCCGGGCATTTTTAAGAGAACGGAAGGCTCCGACCTGAACGTAGAATCGTCCCCGAGAAAGATCCGGGATCTTGTCGAAGACGATCTTCGGGCCCCGGGCAGTCTTGATCTCATGGCCTTCTCCGAGGGCCACCAACCGAACTCGGGCAAGCCCTTTTCTGTGCATCCCCAGGGCCCTAGCAGCGGCGTAGGAAAGATCAATAATGCGTCCTTTAACAAAAGGGCCGCGATCGTTGATGCGGACCACGGTCTGACGGCCGTTTTCCAGGTTGGTTACCAAGACGTAGGTGTTCATGGGTAGGGTCTTGTGGGCGGCGGTAAACTCGTACATGTTGTAACGTTCGCCGTTGGCCGTGCGCCGTCCATGAAAGCCAGGGCCATACCAACTGGCCAGCCCCACTTCGACGAAGCCCCGGGAGGAGGGAAGAGGGTAGTAGGTTTTGCCGCCTACGGTGTAAGGTCTCTGAGTGGCTGGAGGTTTTGGCCCTGGAGGGGAGGGGATATAAGTAAGCCTAGGGGCACAACCTGCCAGAAGAAAGGCCAGCAAAAGGAGACCCAGAGGCACCTGTCGCACGAAAAAATACTCTAAAGGCCCTAGTCTCTATAGACAAGCCCAAAATGGAGAAATATTTTGGAGCTAACTCGAGCCAGGGGGGTCTTATGGAAATCTACCTTGATTACAATGCTACTTGTCCGGTGGCCGAAGAGGTTCTGGAGGCCATGGAGCCCTATTTTCGTCACCATTTTGGGAATCCCTCTTCAGGACATCGTCTGGGGCAGGCGGCTCGGGAGGCATTGGAAGAGGCCCGGAGACGACTGGCCCGGGTGATTGGGGCCAGCCCGGAGGAGATCATCTTTCTGAGCGGGGGGACCGAGGCTAACAATGCAGCTGTTTTTGGCTCTCTAGCGGCCCAGCCTGACAAGCGGCATCTTATTACTAGCCAGATAGAGCATTCTTCAGTGCTTAACCCCTGCCTCAGGCTCCTTGAACGGGGCTTTGATGTTACCTTTGTCCCTGTGGATTCGACCGGCTTGGTGGATCCCGACGACATCCGGCGGGCCATCCGAAAGGACACCGGGCTTATTAGCATTATGCAGGCCAACAACGAGGTGGGCACCATTGAGCCCGTTGCCGAAATTGGCCGCCTTGCCCGTGAGGCCGATGTGGCCTTCCATGTGGATGCAGCCCAGGCCTTGGGTAAGGTCTCCGTTTGGGTGGAGGAGCTCTTCTGTGACTATCTTACCCTGGCTGGCCATAAATTTTATGCTCCTAAAGGCATTGGAGCTCTTTATATCCGTAAAGGGGCACCCTTTTCGCCTATCCTTTCCGGGGCAGGGCAAGAAGGGGGGCGCCGTCCGGGGACAGAACCAGTAGCCCTGGCCGTAGGGTTGGCCCGGGCAGCCGAACTGGCAACGGAAGATCTTCCCCAGGAGGGCCGTCGGATGGAGACCTTAAGGGATAGACTCTATGAAGGGCTAAAGGCCCTCTGGCCAGGGCTCATCTTAAACGGGCATCCAGAGCAACGTCTGCCCAATACCTTGAATGTTTCCTTCCTCGGCCTTGAGGCTGCCCGTCTTTTGACTAAGACGCCCCAGGTTATGGTCTCAACTGGGGCAGCCTGCCATGATCGATCGGGCTCGGTTAGCCATGTTTTGGCTGCCATGGGCAAGGGGCCGGATGTGGCCCGGGGAACTATCCGCTTCTCTTTGGGGCGTATGACCACTGAGGAGGAAATTAAGGCCACGATTTCTCTTTTTGAAGAGGTCCTTAGGGCAGGTTAAGAACACGGTGTTTCAGAAGGGGTAACCTGAAATGGAATTTATTGATCTTAAAAGACAATATCAGCGGATGAAGGTCGAGATTGACCGGGCGGTTTCTTCCGTCTTAGACAGCGGACGCTTTATCCTGGGGGAGAAGGTCCGGGAGCTTGAGGAGCGTCTGGCGGCCTTTGTTGAGGTTCCTGAGGCCGTTGGGGTCTCCTCGGGGACAGACGGACTTCTTTTGGCCCTTATGGCCTACGATGTCGGCCCTGGAGATGAGGTCATTACCACGCCATTTACCTTTATTGCCACCGCTGAGGTCATAGTTCTCCTTGGGGCCCGGCCGGTCTTCGTAGACATTGACCCCCGGACATACAATCTCGATCCCCAGGCCGTAGCTGCGGCTATTGGCGCCCGAAAAGGGCGCCTTAAGGGGATTATTGCTGTGAGTCTTTTTGGCCAGTGTGCCGACTTTGATGCCCTTGGTCCCTTGGCCGAAGAGGCCGGGATCTTCCTCATAGAGGATGCCTGTCAGTCCTTGGGGGCCACTTATAAGGGGCGGCCTTCAGGGGGCCTAACCGAGCTTTCAGTAACCTCATTCTTTCCGGCCAAACCCTTGGGGGCCTATGGTGATGGGGGGATGATCTTCTGTCGCCGTCAGGATCTGGCCGAACGCCTCCGGGCCCTTAGGGTCCACGGCCAGAGGCGTCGTTATCAACACGCTGAAATAGGCCTTAATGCCCGACTTGACGCCCTCCAGGCGGCAATTCTTTTGGTCAAGCTGGCCTACTTTGAGGAGGAGATTCTCTTGAGACAGAAGTGGGCCCGGGCCTATGAGGAGCGTCTGGCTGATCTGGATCCGATAATCCTGCCCTTTGTGGCTCCAGGAAACAGGAGTGTCTTTGCCCAGTATTCCATAAGGGTTCCGGAAAGAGAGGCCCTGGTTGCCTATCTCCGGAACCGAGGCATCCCTACGGCCATTCACTATCCGGTCCCCCTTCATCTCCAGCCGGCCTTTAGAGACTTGGGCTATCAGAGGGGTGATTTCCCGGTGGCCGAGGCCGTCAGCCGGGAGATCCTTTCTCTGCCCTTTCATCCTTATCTTACTGAGGAGGAGGTGGATCAGGTCGCTCAGGCCATTAGGGACTTTTTTGCCCTTGGCGCCTGATGGTCACTGGGATATAAAGAGGTCTGAAATAGTTTCATCTGGTCCAATCTCGGGAGAAAGAGGGCCAAAATCTTTTACAAGGAGGGAGGAGAGATGGCCAAAAACGTCCTTGTCATTGGGTGCGGATCATACATTGAGACAGGCTATGGTTGCCCCGGGGATTGGAAGTGTTTCCTGGCGGCCGCCAAAAATGAGGGTACCTTTGCCGACTACAACGAGGAGGTCAAGGTAGTAGGTTTCCTGCGTTGTCGTTGTCCGGGGCGGGCCCTAGTGGCCAACGTTGGCTATGTAAAGAAAAACGCTGACTTTGATGCCATCCATCTTTCAACCTGTATGGTTAATGCCAAACCAGAGTGTAAGAACCATAACATGGACGAGCTCTGTAAGATGTTGGAAGAAAAATACGGGGTCCCGGTGATCAAGACAACTCACAACTACGGTTAAGGGTCAGTCCGGAAGGGGCAAGTCTTTGCCCCTTCCGCTTTTTCCTCTTGGTTTAAGCCTCCCCTGTCGATCTTTCTTTTTCTTCCCTTTTAAACAAACGATGGACAGCTCTGCTCCATTCCTCAAAGAGACAGTAGAGGAGAGGCACATAGACTAGGGTGAGGATGGTGGCCACCAGAAGCCCCCCGATAGCTACCACGGCCAGGGGAGAGAGCCGCTCTAGACCCACGGCCCTTTCAGCGGCGATGGGAATCATCCCGGCGATAGTTGAAAGGGCAGTCATCAGGATGGGACGGGTCCGGGCCCGGATGGATTCTTCTACGGCCAGGTAGAGCTCGGCCCCCTTGTTGCGGGCCTTTTGGATAAAGTCGATGAGGAGAATGGAATTGTTGACCACTACCCCTGAGAGGAGAATCATGCCCATGGAGGCTGGCATACAGAAGTGCCTTCCGGCCAGTAGCAGTCCCCAAATGGCCCCGATGAGGGCCAGGGGAATGGCTACCATTATGGTCAGGGGGACTCTGAAAGAGCCAAAGGTGGGCACCAGGGAAAAGTAGAGCAGGATCAGGGAGATGACCAAGGCCTTCTTCAGCCGACCGAAGGCCTCCTTCATGGGGTGAATCTCACCTTCTTGGGAGATCTTGACCCCGGCCGGTAGATCAAGCCCCCGGAGGGCCTCTTCCACCCCGGCCTGGATGTGGCTTATGGCCGCCTGGCGGCGATAGCCGAGGATATCTATGGCCGGTATCAGGTCCTCCCGGATTATTGCCCCTCTGACAAATCTCTCCTCTACCCGGGCGACTTCCCTTAGGGGCAGAGGGCCCTGGGGGGCAGGGATCAGGATGTCCAAGAGGTCCTCAAGGCTGGCTCGATCTTCTCGGGGAAAACGGACTGAGACAGGGCGAGGCCCTTCTTCTGGAAGACGCCAGACAGAAGCCTGCCGGCCGGAAAGACCACTGACGATAAACCGGGCTACCTCTTCGGGGGAGAGTCCGTGTCGGGCTAGCCTTTCCTGGTCGAAGAGGATTTGGTATTCGAGCCGATCAAAATCCCAACTTTGGGAGAGGCTGGCAACCCCCCGGACGCGGTAGAGCCGCTCTTTGATCTCTTGGGCCACTTGATGAATGATCTCTGGATCCCTGCCAGAGACCCTGACATCGACGGGGGCAGCAATAGAGGAAAGGGGAGTGGCTCCGAACTCATAGACGTGAACGCTTTTGAGCCCTGGAATCTTGAGGATGTCCTGGTAGAGGTTGTCCTCAATCTCCCAGATGGATTCCTGACGTTGAAAACGATTCACAAAGTGGGCGGTAATTAGCCCCTGACGAGGGGTGCGATCGGCTCCGAAGCTTATGGCCTCGGGCTCTGTGCCCAGAACAGTAGCCAGACGAAGAAGCCCAGGTTGGGCCTTTATCAGATTTTCCATCTCTTGGATAATCTCTGCGGCCGTTTCAGTCGGGGTGTTGGCAGAGACCTCAAAGGCCACCTTTAGGATCCCGGTGTCCATGGGGGGCATGAGATCCCGGCCGACAAGGGGGGCAATCTTCTGTCCGCTTACCACCAGGAGGATCAGGGCCGGGGCCAGAAAGAGTACCTTGTGGCCAATGCCAAAGCGAAACAGGTTGAGATAGAGGGCCTGAAGGCGATCAAGGAAGGCTTGATTGATCTTTTTAAGGAGCCTTTCAAGGAAGGGTTCTGGGCCCTTTTGGGACAGCAAATAGGGGGCCAGCAAGGGGATAATGGTCACGGAGACTAGATACGAGGCCGACAAGGCCATAGTCAGCACCAGGGCTAGCTCCCGGAGGATCTTCTCCACATAGCCCCCGACAAACATGATGGGGATAAGCACCAAAATAGTGGTGAAGGTGCCGGAGAGGTCGGCGAGCATGATCTCTCGGGTCCCCGATATGGCGGCCTCCTTGGGAGAGAGGCCTTTGTTTCGAATGTGGCGCTCGATGTTCTCGATGACAACAATGGAATCATCCACCAAGAGCCCTACGGCCAAGATGACGGCCGTCATGGTGACGATATTGAGCTCCATATTGAAGATCCCCATGAGGAAGAAGGTCAAAAGGTAAGTTGTCGGGATGGAAATAGCCGCTAGGAGAGAACCCCTTACTTTGGCTAGCAACAGGAAGATTACCGCCACAGTTAGGAAAATAGCCTCCTTCAGGGCCCCGGTGAGGTTGGACAGTGAGGTGCGAATAAGGTCTTCCTGGGTATCAACAATGGAGAAACGAAGTTGAGGCCAGTCTCGGGCTAGCCTTTTCAGGGCATCTTTGGCGGCCTCAATGGTGGCCATGACATTTCCGTCTTCAGGGCGGAGGATGTTAAGGGCTACAGCTGGAATGGCGTTGCCCCGGAAGAGGCTTCGGGGATCGCTGTGATCTAGTCGGACTTCAGCAATATCACCAAGGTTAAGGGGCGACTGGCTCCCGGGGTGGGGAATTACCAGCTCTTTGAAACGTTCTGGTTCCAGACGGTCACCGACGATCTTGATGAAGATCTCCTTCTGATTGGTCCTGATGATCCCCGAAGGAATATTTTGATTCTGGGCCCAGATGGCCGAGGCCACTTGGGCTAGGTTTAATCCATAGCGGGCCAAGGCATCGCGGTCTATTTCGATCAGGATCTCAGATTGGAGGCCGCCAAAGATCTCAACGTCGCCGATTCCCTCAACGTTAAGGAGGTTTGGTCTTAGATATCCTTCTGCCAGACGTCTTATTTCAGCCAAGTCTAGTCCTGAACCCTCTTTAGGGCTTACAGCTACAGTCATCACCGGCACCGTGGCATCACTTACCTTAAAGATACGTGGTGGCCGAAGCCCGGAGGGGAGCTCTGCCAGGATACGGTCAAGGGCGGCGGAGACGTCAACCTGGGCCGAGGAGAGCCTCTTTTCGTATTCGAACTCTACAGAGACCACAGCCACTTCGTCCCGGGAGAAGGAGCGAACCTTGCGTACCAAAGAGAGCCGGGCCAGCTCTCTTTCCACCAGGCTACTGACCTCCTTTTCTACATCCTCGGCTGAGGCCCCGGGCAAGGAAAGAACTACAAGGATTCGAGGATAGTTGGCTTCAGGAAAGAGATTCAGGGGCAACTGCCGAAAGCTCTTTAGCCCCAGGACTAATCCGAGGATCAAGATGGCCAGGATAGGATATGGATGTCGCAGATAGCGTTCCAGAAGACCCATAGTTTTAAAATGGCGGGGCAATGGTGACCAGAATACGCATGTCCGTCTTGGCCCGGACGCCATGGGGCTCACTGATATTGCAGATGAGCATCTGGCCGGCCTTAGCGGGGATGCTTGTTTCCTCGCGACCGAGAAATTCCCCTTCGCCTTCAAGGACCAAAATACTCAGCTGCCCTTCCACGGAGTGGGAGTGGACGGGGAAGGTTTTGCCGGCCTTGATGTTGAAGTTGATGATCCGGAAATACGGAGAATCGTGGATCCAGAACTTTTTAATGTCTCCTTCAAAGACTCGAAATTCATTGAGGTCAAGGACTTTTAAACCTTCTTTGCCGATCATGATCCTACCTCCTTTTGGATTCTTTGTCCCTTGGGAATAGGCCGGACCGTCTGTCCGGAATGAAGCCTTAAGAAAAGACTCGGATCTCCCAAAACAACGGCCTCCCCTGGAGACAGGTCGCCCTGACAGACCAGGAGATCTTCTCTTCGTCCCAGCACCCTTATAGGGACAAAGACCAGCCGATTTTCTCGGACGGCATAGACCCCGAGAGGCTTCCTCCTGGCCAGGGCCTCAAGGGGGAGGATGAGCCCTTCAGGTTTTCTCCAGACCAGGTCAACCCCTATGGAGGCTCCCGATGGAAGCCCAAAAGGCCGCCTTTTCAAGCGGATCTCGACCACGGCCAAGGCCCCGGGCCCTACTGCCGGAAAGATACGGAAGACCTTAGCCTCCTTTAGCCTGGGGCCAAGGCGGAGGTAGGCCCGAGCCTGGGGTTTGAGTCTGGAGGCCTTCTCTTGGGGGATCTCTACCAGGAGGCGATAGCCAGCCTGGGGGGCCTCTATTTTGAGGATAGGTTCTCCAGGGAGGGCTAAATCTCCGGGATCCTTAAGGCGCTGACTCACCAGGCCGGAGAAAGGAGCTCTCAGCCTGGCGTAGGAGAGGTCCTGTTGGAGGCCTTTGAGCTCCTGTCTTAGGGCCTCGACCCGAGCCCGGGCCTGCTCATAGGCGCTTTTAGAAAGATCAAAGGCCTCTTGGGAGAGGGCCTCATGGGTCAGGAGCTTCTGGTTGCGTTTAAAGATGGCCCTTCGGGTAAGGAGCTCTGTCTGGGCGGCTCGGAGTTCGGCCTTGAGGGCTTGGATTCGACTTCGCAGGCCCTGGGCCTCGATCTCCACCAAAAGCTCTCCCTTTTTGACCGAATCACCTTCGTATTTGCTGATCTTGAGAATGAAACCGCTAAGTTTAGTGGCGATCTGGGCCGATATAAGGGGTTCCAGGGTGCCCAGGTAGTGTTCGGTGATTTCCAGACGCCCTTGAGTCACGGAGACGGTTTTTACTGGCAGGGGAGGCGCTGGCGGAGGAGGGATCTCTTTGAGGGCTTCTTTCTTTGTCTTTACCAAGCCGATAGCCCCGATGACGAGAAACAGGACCCCAAGGAAGGCCAGGACTTTGGTCTTTTTCATTTTGGTTCTCCTGTCTGCTGGAGGTAGCCTTGGCCTATCTGGCCGCTGGCAAGTTCCAGGGCTATCCGGGCGCTGAGGAGTTCGTATCGGGCTGAGAGAAGGGCGGTTTTGGCTTCCAACCAACTTCTCTGGGCAAAGAGAAGGTCAATTACTGATCCGGCCCCGGTCTGGTATTTGAGACCCTCGATCCTGAAGGCTTCTTGGGCGTAGGCCGCAGATGCCCGGTACTTTTTAATCTTCAGGAGGGCGTTTTCGATTTCGGTTTGTGCGGCTAGGATCTCCTGCCGGGCCTTAAGGCGTACGGCCCGGAGGCCTTCTTCAGCTGCCTTAAGCTGAGCCAGCTTCTCCCGCACGAGGTTTTTGCGCCCTCCGGAGTCAAATAGATTGAGTTCTAGACGCACTCCCGCTGTCCAGACCTCCTCCTGGTAGTTGAATCCGGCTCCAAAGCGTCGTCCGTAACTGGAAAAAAGGGAGATTTGAGGCAGATAGGCCCGTTTGGCCAGAGATAGGGCAACCTTGGCCTCCTCTATCCGAATTCTGGCCAAGGCGACGTCGGCCCGTCTTTCTAGGGCCTCTTCGACCTCAACAACTAGGGGTTGAAGATTCTCTCCGGACAGGGTTCCGTTGGGAATTAAATCTTGAGAGGGGGCTCCTATGAGGAGGGCCAAGATCATTTGGGCCAGTCGGAGGTTTTTTCCGGTACTCATCAGGGCTGCCTCTTCGGCTCGGACTTCTTGGTTAAGATAGAGGAGGTCAATCTTGGCGATCTTTCCCAGACGGAGCTTGAGACGGGCCTCCTTTTCGATTTCTTTAAGGGCCTTCAGGATCTCTTCTTGGGTAGTATAGAGTTCCTGAAGGAAGACAATCTGGTAGTAAGTTTGTTTTACATTGGCAACAAGATCCTCGGCAGACTGCTTAAGCTGGCTCCAGGCGTCCTTCTGGGCCAGCTCCTTGAGCCGGACCTTCTGGGCCACCCGACCACCTTCATAAAGGGGTAGCCTCACGGTGGCCTCCCAGAGATAGATATCCCGGCTGAATTCTGGAAACTGTCCCAGGCCTTTAATGGGGACTACGGCCACTGGATCACTGTGTCGTTCAGCCTGGGTGACCAGATCGGCCCTGAGCCAGCGTTTGGATCCCTCGGCCTTTCGGGCATAGGTCTGGGCCTGGATAAGCTCCCTCTGGGAGCGAAGCTCCGGGTGATTGGAAAGAGCCATTTGGATGGCTTCCTCAAGGCTTAGGGCCAGGCTTCCGGTCGGAGAGGTGATAATCAGGAACAGGGCCATCAGGAGATAGGCCTTGGGCGGAGCCTTCATGAGAAGCCCTCCAGCCCTTTTGCGGAGAAGCGGGTGATGTGGTCGATGAGGGCCTCTTTAAAGTCCTGATCATAGTTGTGTCCCAAAAGGGCTATAACCTGCTGACGGGCGAAGTGGAAGTGGATGATCTGGGCAAAGATACTCAGGATAGCCAGCCAGAAGCGACTTTCATCGAGCTCTGGCAAATAAGGCCGGAGGGCCTTTTTGATCATCTTGAGCAGAGGTCTTATTCCGCTGTTGAGAATAAGCCCAAAGGCCCTAGTCGGTTCGGTAAGCTCTCGCACCAGGAGCTGGTAGTGAATGATCCGTTCTTCTTCGGTCATCGGGCCCAGGATGATGGCTTCGGAGAAGGCCTTGATTACTCCCTCTTTGGAGTCCGAGGCCTCTTGGAGACGTTTTTTGAGGTCTTGGCGGATGAGTCTGGCCCTGGCCAGAAAACGCTCGCGGAAGACCTCCAGATAGAGTCCCTCCTTGGAGCCGAAGTGATAGTTGACCGCTGAGAGGTGGACCCCGGCCGAGGCGGTAATCTCCCTTACGGTGACTGCCTTGAAGCCCTTGGCAGCAAAGAGCCTTTCGGAGACCTGAAGGAGCCTCTGGCGGGTGCCTTCGGAGAGCCTTTCTGCGGCCAAACCTTCCATGCGAACATTTGTATCGAACATTTGTTCGAACATCAAGCGTTTTTTGTATTTTAGGCTTGCTTTCTAAGTGTCGGGGGCTTTTTGCAGATTGGGGGTAAGTGCTTTAAGCTTTGATCATGGCTCTTGATTTCCAGAAGATAAAAGACGAGGTTCAGATGGCCTTTGAGGGACGGCTCTCGCCCTTGGCCACCCCGCATTCTGCGGCCAAAAGAGAGCGTTATGAGGATCAGCTTGATTCAGATTATCGTCTGCCATTCTCCATTGATGCTGATCGGATACTTCATTCCCTGGCCTATACCAGATACATTGACAAGACTCAGGTCTTTTCTCTTATGGAAAATGTCCACATCACCCGTCGGGTAATCCATGTCCAGTTGGTCTCAAAGATTGCCCGAACTATTGGCCGGTATCTGGGACTCAACGAGGACCTCATCGAGGCCATTGCCCTGGGCCATGATATTGGCCATCCGCCTTTTGGCCACGAGGGCGAACGTTTTCTGGACGCCTTGGCTAAAGAACACGGTCTGAGTTCTTTCCAGCACAATATCCAGGGAGTTCGGGCCCTAAGGCGCCTTGAGCGAAAAGGTTTTGGCTGGAACCTTACTCTTCAAGTCTATGATGGCATCCTCTGCCATGATGGCGAAAGCAACGATTACTGTCTGGCCCCGGATCGGACAAAAAACGACTTTTCCCACCTGGATGAAGAGATCCGGCGCCGGGCCGAAGATCCTTCCTATCCCTTGCGTCCCATGACTATGGAGGGATGTGTGGTCCGGCTGGCCGACACTATAAGCTACATCGGTCGGGACATAGAAGATGCCATCTTGGTGGGCCTTATCCAACGCGAGGATATCCCCAAGGACTGCCAGGAGGTCCTCGGCCGGACCAATGGTCAGATAGTCTTCAGGCTGGTCACCAACCTCATCGCCCAGAGCAGGGGCAAGGAAGAGCTCACCTTTAGCCCAGAGGTGGCCGAGACCTTAAAGAAACTCAAGGCCTTTAATCTGGAGCGCATCTATTTAAATCCGGCCATAAAGCGGGATATGGATAAGATCGGCTGGCTTTTTGAGCACATTTTTAATCGCTGTCTGGAAGATCTTCAGAGGCACCGGAAGAGATCTCCTATCTTTAGAGATTTTCTCAACCAGATGGATGAGCAGTATTTGGAGGAGACTCCAGCCCCCCAGGTGGTTATCGACTTTATTGCAGGGATGACCGACGAGTATTTTGTCTCCTTGAGCCGGGAGTTCTTTTTTCCCGGTCGCCTGAAGGCTCTCCTTTGAGCTAGATCTTTAGCTTTTCTTTGAGCCTCTGGACCAATTCTGCTGGAGGCTTCAGGGTCTCTATCCTGACCAGCCCAGGGAGATGCTCAACCGGGGCAAAGATCTCCTTTTGCCGCAGATAGATCTCCCAACGCCCGTCGGAGACCTCGCCGGCCCTCTGAAGGCGGCTGGCTAGGCGGCGTCTGATCTCCTCTTCTGGGCAACTGCAGAGGACGAAGTTGATCAGAACCCCGGCCTTTTCAGCGGCCTCGATGACGGTCTGACGGAACTCCTCGTCTTTAAAGGTGGCATCAAGGACGACCGTCTCTCCTAAAAGGGCCAGCTCTTGGGCTTCTTGAGAGAGGGCCAGATAGGTCTTTCGGGTCATCTCCGGGGAATAGATCCCTTGACCAAAGGGCTCTAAGTGATGCTCCCGAGGGTCGATCCCCAGAAGTCGCTTCCTGACGATATCGGAATTGAGATAGATGGCTCCCAGATCTTCGGCCAAGGCCCGGGCCAGGGTGGACTTTCCTGTGCCGGAGAGCCCGAAGATGACGATGATCCGACCTTGGGGCCTCTTGCCAGCGTAGCCATGGGCCAAGGCGAAGTAGCGCCTAGCCGAAGAAAGGGCCCGGCGTCGTTCTTCCTGAGGGACTTCGGGGGCCGCCCAGGTAAAACAGCCGATCTTTCCTCGGACATAGGCCCGGTAACATTTGTAGAAATCCAGAAGCTCCCTGAGCCCCTGGTCTTCCGAGGCAGAGACGAAGGAGTCGATAAAATAGTCGGAAAGGTCTCTCAGACCGTGAAAGTCAAGATCCATGGCCAAAAAAGCGAGATCACAGGCCACATCTCCGCAACGAAAACGGTCATTGAATTCGATACAGTCAAAGATATAGACTTCCTGGCGGGCATCATCGAAGCAGATGTTGGCCGAATAAAGATCACCGTGGCCATCGCGGATCCGACCCTGGGCCACCCTTTGTTCAAAGAGTCCGGCTCGGTCTTCCATGAATCCTCGGGCGTAGGCCGTGATTTCCCGGTATCTTCGGACTGAAAGGGCCTCTCCGACAAAGGCCTCCGTCTGGGAAAAATTTTCGTTGACATTGAAGGCCACTGTCTCCAGGCTTCCGTATTCATCAATCCCGGCTCCAGTGGCAGCCTTCTCGTAGAAAGGGACTAGTTTGGCCACAATGCGGTCGATGTGATTAGCTCGGAGAAGCCCCTGGGTAACAAGTCGCCCCATCATGCCCTCTTCGGGCATCCGTCTCATCTTAACGGCGTACTCGATAACTTGGCCATGGCCTTCAAAGAGGATTTCCCCTTTGGGGTTGCGGACAATCTCCACTACTCCCAGATAAAGATCTGGGCAGAGGCGGCGGTTAAGTTCCACCTCTTTCTGGCAGAAGTGGCGCCGTTTATCAAGGGTAGTAAAGTCCAGAAAGCCGAAGTCTACCGGTTTTTTTACCTTATAGACGTAGTTGCCGGCGATAAAGACATAAGAGATATGGGTTTGGATAAGCTGAATGTGTTCTACCGGGAAGGGATAGGCCTGGGGGGCCTTGAGGGCGAGTATAAATTCCGGTAACTGAGCCATGGCTTTCTCCTTGGAATCCAAAGGCTTAGATGTCGCATAGATAACACATGAGGGGTTCTCTCTCTAGCTTGATCTCTGGGATGGGACAAAAGGGCTTTTTCTTGGGGACGGTTCCCATCTGGCCTCCGTTGATCCTTGCCCCGATGGCTAGCTATACCCATGCGGCCTTTCGTTCTCTGGTGGCCAGCTACGGTGGCTGTGGGCTCTTTTATACGGAGATGCTCAATTCTCGCCAGGTAGCTAGCGGCAACCTGGCCCTTGATCCCTACGTAATGCTTGGCTACGGGGATCGTCCTCTGGTAGCCCAGCTGGTAGGCGGGGAGCCGGAGATAGTTGCTCGGGCCTTAAGGCGGCTCAGGTCTCAAGGTGTCTTTGCGGCCTTTGATCTTAACATGTCCTGTGCCCGAGGGGCTATCCAGCGCTTTGGTTGGGGGGTCTCCTTGATGAAGGATCCCGACCGGGCCCGGGAAGTGCTTGCGGCTGCGGTTGAGGCGGCTGAGGGGCTCCCGGTAACGGTTAAGATTCGCTCTGGTTGGCAGCATGATCTTGATCGGCTCCTTTCTTTTGTAGAATGCCTCGAAGGAGCCGGGGCTGCAGGGTTTGTTCTTCACCCCCGCTCGGCCCGGGAGGGCTTTCGACGCCGGGCCCGGTGGGAAGAGATCCGGGCCGTGGTTGAGGCCACCTCTGTGCCGGTGATCGGCTCCGGGGACGTTTTCTCACCAGAGGAAGCCCTGAGAATGTTTGCCGAGACCGGCTGTAGTGGGGTGATGATCGGCCGGGCGGCTCTACTTCGTCCTTGGATCTTCCGGGATACGGCCTGCTTTCTGACCGAAGGAGGCTTTCCCCAGCCTCCTTCGGCCTTTGAGCCTTTGGGGCGTTTGGCCCACCTGATGGAAGAGTTGCTTCCTGAGAGCTTGCGGCTTAAGCGTTTTCGCCTCTATTGCTTCTGGTATCTACAAAACTTTGCCTTCGGGCTCCATTACTTCCGCCTTCTTCAGGAAGAGCCCAGCCTTTCAGCGATGCTTGCCCGTCTGAAGGACCTGCTGGCCAGAGAGAAGTTCTCCGGATATCCGGCCCGTCCGTTTCTTCTACGATAGTCAGAAAAAACTTTTCCCCTTTCGGATTTTAAGGCTATATAATTGGGCCATGATGCAGAGCAAGGTTACAGATCGTGCTCCAGTAATGTTCCTTCTGGCCGGCGGTCGGATCATGGTCGCCCTGGTGGGCTGGAACCGCCAGTTTGAGACCCTTCAGTACGTCCTGGAGAAAAAGGAACACATTCCCGTGGAATGCCCGGTTTTCCTTAAGTTTGCTTCCAGCGAAAGCGGTCAAGCCCTGCTTGACTTTGATCTCTCTCTTCTCCAGTGTCTCAAGCCGCCTGATTTCCATTTTCTTCTCAATCGGAGTCAGGTTATTGGCTTCACCGAGGCCAAATATATCTTTCCCCACGTAATTCAGCAGTATTCTCTGCTGATCAAGCAGATAGGCTTTCTCCCCGAACCTCCCAAGGCCGATCCCCCCCAGAAGCCTACCTTGGTGGAAAAAGATGAAGGCAAGATTGTTCCCTTACGCTTCCGACGCGAAGACGAGGAAAACGAAGGTGATGATGGCTAGCCTTGGGACTCCCTAAGGTACCGACGGAGAAAGCGAGCCGTTGGGGTCTCCTTGTAGATAAGTTCGGAAGGGGGGCCTTGGAAGAGAACCTCTCCCCCCTTCCGGCCTCCGCTTGGGCCAAGATCGACAATCCAGTCAGCCTCCTTGATGACCTCAAGATTGTGTTCAATGATGATTACGGTGTCTCCGCGGTCCACCAGGTGGTGGATCAGGTCCATGAGGGCAGCGATGTCGGCCAGGTGGAGTCCAGTTGTCGGCTCATCAAGGATAATTAGTGTTCCCCCGCTTGAGCGCTTGACAAATTCTTGGGCCAACTTAAGTCGCTGGGCCTCACCCCCAGAGAGGCTTGGGCTTGCCTGTCCAAGGGTAAGGTAACCGAGTCCCAGCTCCTTTAAGACCTTGAGCTTATGGGCCAAGCTGGGAACGGCGGCGAAGAAATCAGCGGCCTCTTCGACGGTCAAAGAGAGGACCTCGGCGATGGTCTTGCCCTTGTAGCGCACAGAGAGGGTCTCTGGGCTGTAGCGGGTTCCATTGCAGGCCTCACAGGGAATGTAGATCTCCGGTAAAAAACGCATCTCCACCCTGATTCTTCCCTGCCCTTGGCAGTGGGGGCAGCGTCCTTCGGCCAGGTTAAAGGAGAAGCGCCTTGGCGAGAATCCTTTGGCCCGGGCCTCTTTGGTTTCAGCAAAAAGACGGCGGATGTCGTCCATCAGCCCCACATAGGTGGCGGGAGTAGAGCGAGGGGTTCGCCCTATAGGGCTGTGGTCCACTTTGAGGACCCGGGAGATGCTCTTGTGGCCGGAGATGTCCTGACAGCCTACCGGCCTTCCTCCTTCAAGGAGTGCCTTTAGGGAGGGATAGATGACCTCAAGGAGAAGGGTGGATTTGCCGGATCCTGAGGGGCCGGTGAGACAGATGAGCCCTTTTAAAGGCAGGCAGACATCGATGTTCTTCAGATTTCGGGCCCAGGCTCCTTTTATCTCCAGGAAGTCTTGACCACGTCGTCCCCGGGAGCTCAGACGATAGCGGCGGACATCGGCCAGAAGGCGTCCGGTCAGGGAACGGGGGGCCTGGAGAATGGTATTGAGATCTCCTTGGGCGACGATCTCCCCCCCTTTATGGCCTCCGCCTGGGCCGAGATCAATAATCCAGTCAGCGGCTCGGATGGTCTCTTCGTCATGCTCTACCACACAGACAGTGTTGCCCCGATTGCGAAGATCCTTAAGGGCCTCGATGAGGAGGGCGTTGTCCTGAGGATGGAGCCCGATAGTAGGTTCATCAAGCACATAACAGACCCCAGTAAGATTTGATCCCAGTTCTGCGGCCAATCTTACCCTCTGGGCCTCGCCGCCGGAGAGGCTATCTCCAGCCCTATCAAGCTCAAGATAGGAGAGACCGACGCGACATAGGAACTCCAACTTACTTCGGATTTCCCGGAGAAGGGGTTCGGCAATCTTGGCCCGACGTCCGGAAAATTTCAGGTCCTTGCTCCAGGCCAGGGCTTCTTCAGCCGGAAGACGACAGACCTCGGCGATATTTATCCCGGCCAGCCTCCAGGCCAGGGCCTCTTCCCGTAGTCGGCTCCCCTTGCATTCTGGGCAGGTCCCTCTTGGCCCTGTTCCCAGGCCCTTGCAGGCCGGACAGGCCCCAGAGACGGTGTTAAAGGAGAAAAGTAGCGGATCTGGCTCACTTAGGGAGAGACGGCAGGAAGGGCAATAAAGGTGGCGGCTCAAGGTGATCTCTCTCTGACCATCGCTGATAAAAACTTCACCAGAGCCTTCTTTGAGAGCCAACTCCAGAGCGGCCCTCAGGGCTCCGGCCGCCGCTTCTTTGGCCGTCATTCGGGCCACCTCCACCTCGATATCATGTTCCCGATAGCGGTTAAGTTCCGGAATCGGGGGAATCTCCAAGATCTGGCCATTGACTCGGATCCGGCGATATCTGTTTTGGATAGCTGATTCAAAGATCGGTTTATGTAATCCCTTGCGTCGTTTGATCTTAGGGGCAAGGATGGATACCTCCCGGTCGGAGAAACCTTTGAGGATCTGGACGAGCATCTCTTCCAGGCTCTGGGCCCTTAGGGAGCGCTGGCACCGAGGGCAGAAGGGATCAGCCACCCGGGCATAAAGGAGCCGCAAATAATGATAGATCTCTGTAAGGGTGCCCACTGTGGAACGAGGGCCGGCCCGACTGGTTCGTTGTTCGATGGCCACCGTAGGGGGAAGGCCCCGGATGAGGTCCACCTCAGGGCGTTCATGAAGGGGGATGAACTGGCGGATATAGGTGGATAGACATTCCAGATAGCGTCGCTGGCCTTCGACGAAAATGGTGTCAAAGGCCAAGGTCGATTTCCCGGAGCCTGAGGGTCCGGTAAAGACGACTAGCTTGCCTCGGGGGACTGTCAGAGAGATGTTTTTAAGGTTATGGTGTCGGGCCCCTTGAATCTCAATACCCGCCGGGGCTGGGGGGAGCGAGGGAGGTTTCGGGGCCTCAAAGAGGAGGCCCTTTTCCAGGTAACCCTTTAAGGACCGGCCGGTGGGACAGTCCGCTTGGATTATTTTCTCTGGAGGACCTTCGGCAACCAAATATCCCCCGGCCTCTCCAGCTCCTGGACCCAACTCGACTATCCAGTCGGCAGCGGCAATAAGATCGAGATGGTGCTCGATCACCCAGACCGTATTTCCGGCTTCTACCAAGCCTTCCAGTGCCCGGATGAGGCGGTCGACATCGCTCAGGTGAAGGCCGACGGTGGGTTCATCCAGGAGGAAAAGGTGGCCGTAGTCAGAGCGCAGGAACAGTTCCCGGGCCAGTTTGAGTCGCTGAGCTTCCCCGCCAGAGAGCGTATTGAGGGGCTGGCCCAGCCGGAGATAACCTAGGCCGATGGAGATCATACCCCTTAAGAGGGGCTCAATTCGGGGATTGCCCGCAAAGAAATTAGCAGCCTCTTTGATGGTCAGGGAGAGGATCTCAGCGATATTTTTGCCCTGATAGTAAACAGTGAGTATCTCCGGTCGGAACCGTTGGCCTTGGCAGGCTGGGCAGGGAAGGAATATGTCAGATAAGAACTGCATCTCCACCCGCTCAAAACCCTGACCCTCGCACACCGGACAACGTCCAAGAGGGGAATTAAAGGAGAAATGGCTGGCAGAAAAACCCCTCACCTTGGCCTCCGGGCTGGTGGCCAAGAGACGTCGAATCTCCCCATATATTTTGAGGTAGGTGGCTGGGTTACCCCTGGGGGTCTTGCCCAAGGGAGCCTGATCAATAAGGATGACCTCATTGATCAAGTCCACCCCCTCGATGGCCTCAAAGGCCCCCGGGGGTTCGGTGGCCTGTCCTTTTAGGCGGCAGAGTCCCCGATAGATGATGAACTCAAGAAGGCTTGATTTCCCGGAACCCGATGGACCGGTAATACAGGCAAAGGCCCCTAAAGGAATGGAGACGTCGATGGCCTTCAAGTTATGGGCCCGGGCTCTTTTTATTTTCAGAAATCCCTTTGGGAGCCGCCGTTGTCTTCGGACTAGAGGAGGGCCCTGGAGACGCCTTCGGAGGGCCTCGGCTGTGGGAGAGGAGGTCTTAAGCAGGCCCTGTCCGGGGCCTTCATAGACGATCTGACCGCCGGCCTCTCCGGCTCCCGGCCCCAGATCAACAATCTTATCTGCCGAGGCAATAATGGCTGGATCGTGTTCTATGACCACGGTGGTGTTGCCACTGGCTGCCAACTTCCGGATCAGGTCTACCACTCGGTGGGTATCCTGAGCATGGAGCCCCCGGCTGGGTTCATCGAGTACATAGAGGGTCTCCACTAGGTCTGAGGCCAGGGCTTGGGTAAGTAGAACTCGGGCAACCTCCCCACCAGAAAGTGTTCGAGATGGCCGGTCAAGGCGAAGATAAGATAGACCGACCTCGTGAAGATACCTCAGGCGGCGTCTTATTTCCTCTGCCAGGGTTCTGGTCGCCGTATCCAGACCCTCATCGTTGAGATCCTCCATAAAATTCAGGGCCTCGGCGATGCTCTGGGCGTAGAACTGGCCGATGGTTTGCCCCCTTAAACGATACCAGAGAGCCTCCCGGCGAAAGCGACTTCCCTTACAGGCTGGGCAGGTAAGATAGGCCCGGTAGCGGGCCAAAAAGATCCTCACATGGGCCTTGTAGCGTTTTTTCTCCAGCCAATCAAAGATTCCCTTAAGGCCATACCAGCTTCCATCGCCGTAGATGATCTTCTTCTGGATCTCCTCCGGCAATTCCTCAAAGGGCCGGTCAAGGGGGATTCCGTTTTCTTGGCACCAATCAAATAATTCCTCTCGGTCCTCCCAGGCCGAGGGGGTCTCTAGCAGGACGATGGCCCCCTCAAGCAGAGACTTGCGGCGGTCAGGAATGACTAGATCCCAGTCTATATCGATTATTCGGCCAAATCCCCGACATTGGGGACAAGCCCCTGCCGGGCTGTTAAAGGAGAAGAGGTTGGGGGATGGGGGCGGGAAGTCCAGGTTACAATACGGACAATGTCTCTTATTGTTGAAGCGGAGTTCTTCATAGGGGAGGTGGATGTTGGCCTGCCCCGACCCCACTCGGTAGGCCTCTTCCAGAGCCTGGACTAGTCGGGAGCGATCCTCTGGTCGAAGGATCAGGCGGTCAATAAGGACTTCGATCTCTTGGGCCTCAGGGATCTCGGAGATCTCCCGGATCTCCCCTCCAGTATAGGCCCGGAAGTAGCCAGCCGAAAGGAGCCCTTTTTTGAGGAGGACAAAGTCCTGGCTGACCGAGACCTTGGTGGTAATGATTGCCTTCTGGCCAGATCGGTGTTTAAGAAGCCAGCGAGCAGCCTCCTCCGGGCTGGTCTTTTCTACCGGACGTCCGCAGGAAGGGCACAGGAGAACAGCCTCTCGAAAGTAAAGGAGCTTGACGAAGTGGTTTATCTCACTGAGAGTCCCCACGGTGGAACGGGAACTTTTGATCGGATTGACTTGTTCTATGGCGATGGCCGGGGGGATCCCCTCAATGGTCTCTACCTGAGGTCGGGGAAGACGTTCCAAAAACTGACGGACATAGGCGGAGAAGGTCTCTACATAGCGCCGTTGTCCTTCAGCATAAAGGGTGTCTAAAGCCAGGGTTGATTTTCCTGACCCCGATGGGCCGGAGATGACGGTTACTTGATACCAAGGGATCTCAAGATTTAGTCCTTTGAGGTTGTGCTGACAGGCGCCAGTGAGCCTGATGGCCTTCATGGGGAAGGAAACATACCCCCTTTTTGGGGCCAAGGGCAATGCTTGGAAGCTTTAGGAGGAGAGAGTCTCCTTTAAGGCCTTGATTCCGGCGAGATCTTCCACCTGGAAGATCTGGTGCTCCTTGCCGGTAAGGATCTTCTTGATGAGATTACTCAGGACCTTCTTGGGGCCCACCTCCACAAAGGTGGTATAGCCGTTTTTATACATGGCCTCAATAAGTTCTACCCAACGGACAGGGGAGGAGATCTGCCGAGCCATAATGGCCTTTATGACCCGGGGATCCCCTTCTGCAGAGGCGGTAACGTTGAAATAGATAGGAATTTTGGGGGGCTGAAAATCAATCCCTTCCAGGAGACTCCGGAAATCTTTCTCTGCTTCGGCCATGAGGGGGCTGTGATAGGCCCCGCTTACCTTGAGGCGGACGACGCGGGCCCTGCGTTTCGAGGCCGCCTGGGCTACGGCTTCTACTGTCGTCTTTTGGCCAGTGATGACGATCTGTTCCGGAGAGTTGATATTGGCTAAGGCCACCACACCTTGGCCCTCGGCCTCTTTGACCAGGGCCTCCAGTTCCTCACGGGGCAAGCCGATGATGGCGTACATCGCTCCAGGGTGCCTTTGGGCCTCCCTTTCCATGACCTCTCCCCGGAATTTGACCAAGGTGAAGACAGCCCTTGTGTCAACCACACCAGCAGCATAAAGGGCCGAGTACTCTCCCAGGCTGTGTCCGGCTACCGCTTGGGGCCTGAGGCCCTCTTGGCTTAGAGCGACAAAGATGGCTAGGTTGGTGGCCGTGATGGCTGGCTGAAGGTTGGCCGTCTTGGTAAGCTCAGAAAGGGGACCTTCCTGGAGGAGCTTTTGAAGGGCTAGCCCTGTTATCTCCTCTGCCTCTTTAATTATCTGGGCGGCCTCTGGATAATACTTAACGATCTCCTGCCCCATGCCGACATACTGTGAACCTTGGCCAGGGAAGACAAAGGCCACTTTGGACATCTACTCCTCCTCTTCGAAGACCTCAAGTCCTTCTTCGTCTTCGTCCTCAGGGATGTCTTGTCCCTCTATAAACTCCTCATATTCATCAGCTCCCATGAGGTCTTCTAACTCTTCAGGATCGGTAAGCTTTATTCGGATGAGCCACCCTTCATCATAGGGGTCTTCGTTGATGGTCTCTGGGGTGTCGATGATGGTCTCGTTGATCTCCAGAACTTCTCCACTGACCGGAGCCATAAGATCCACCACCTTGCGGGTGGACTCGAGACTCCCGAAGGCCTCATCCTTGGCGATCTCCTCTCCCTCCTCTGGAAGTTCAATATCAATGACTTCTCCCAGGACCCGGCGGCCGAAGGCCGTCAGGCCTATCCGGGCCTTGTTACGACCTTCTTTCTTGACCCATAGATGGCCTTCAGAATAAAGCAGGTCTTCGGGTATCTGCATAAAGGCTCCTCCTTGTAAGGGTTTGAGAGTTAATAGCCTTTTCTGGGGCCTTTAGTCAATGAAGAGGTTTTTGGCAAGTCTTAAATGTCTAGCCTCCAATGCTGGTCATTGAGCGGAGGGATTTTTCTCTCCTTGAGGCCGGTTTGATCTCTAAGGCCTTGAGGAAGGCCTTGACAATCTCTGGCTCTCCTCCTCCGCCTCGGACAATGGCGCGCAGGTCTATCTCTCTGTCGGCGAAAAGACAGGGTCGGAGGTGGCCTTCGGGGGTGAGACGCAGACGATTGCATCGATGGCAGAAGGCGTGGGTCTGGGAGCTGATGAAGCCAATGGTCCCCCGGCCTCCTCGAAGGCGAAAGACTTTGGCTGGCCCTGTGCCTCGAACAATCGCTGGCTCCAATGGCCCCAAGCGGGCAACTTTTTGACGAATTTCTTCTTCGGGGACAAAAAGATCCTCAGCCCAGGAACTTTCCTGGCCCACAGGCATAAACTCTATAAACCTTACATGGAGAGGGGCCCCCAGACTTAAGGCTGCCAGCTCTGGAACTTCCTGGTCGTTTACACCTCTCATGACCACCACATTGATCTTGACTGGATCAAGCCCGGCCTCAAGGGCCGCCTCAATGCCTTGGAGGACCTGAAAGAGGCCATCGATCCCGGTTATCTCCCGAAAACGTTGCCGATCAAGGCTGTCCAGACTTATGTTGACCCGCTTGAGACCAGCGGCCTTAAGTTCTTCGGCCATCTCGGCCAGAAAAAAGCCATTGGTTGTCAGGGCCAGGTCCTCAAAGCCCAGGGGGGCTAGATCAGCGATGAGCTTTAGGGCCTCACGTCGAACAAGAGGCTCCCCTCCTGTGATTCGAAGACGAGAGATCCCCAAACATCGGGCTACAGAGACAATAGAGAAAAGCTCTTCATAGGAGAGAATAGCCTCCGGAGGAAGCCAACGGAAATCCTTCTGTGGACGACAGTAACGACAGCGGAAGTTACACCTGTCGGTAAGGGAGACTCGAAGATAATTTATCTGGCGGCCGAGATGATCCTTGAGGACCAAGGTAACCTCCAAAAAATCCTTAAAAATTTAATCCTAAACCAAGCCTCCCGTCACCCCCTTAAAATAAAAAAGGGGGGCAGAGCCCCCCCTTAGCAAGCTTTTTAGCCCCAGACAAGGATTAGCAACCCTCAATGGCTTTGGTCTTTTTGGCCTTAATGGTTACCTTAGTGCCCTCTTTAATCTTGCACTTACCCTTGAGCTGGACGACCATCTCTTCGCCCTCAATCTTGACCACCGTACCCTTACAACGCTTGGCGGCCAAGGCCATACCGCTTGAACCCATCATGAAAGTGGTAGCCAAGACGAAAGCCAGTACTTTCTTCTTCATGACAAACCTCCTTGTAGGATTTTTTGATAATTTACATTGTTACGATAACAGACCGATTGTCTCTTTTTGTTACAATGAGTCGGTCGTTTCCGTCAAGCACAATCGCAAATCCCGCTCTCCTTGAAAGGGTTCTCTCGGTCGTGTTACTCTCTTTTTAAGATGGATTCTAAACTGCCCTCCGCAGACAAGGCACCGGCCAAGATTGTTGCCCTGACCAATGATGTCGATCTGGCCGACACTCTTAAAGGCCTGCCCGAAGATATTCGTATCTTTGAAGATTCCGAAAGGTGCCTCCATGATGGCATTCATATTGACCTTGTCCTCCTGGATCTGGAGACGATTCCCGATGTCTTTTCGGAAATAAGGCGTATGCAATGGCTGTGCCCAGAGGCTCCAATCATTGGCTTTATTTCTCCTCAGTCCCGCTCTTTGGCTGTGCAGGCCCTGGCCGAAGGCCTTTGGGCCTATCTCCTGAAACCCCTCGATCTGCAAGAATTGCAGCCCATGGTGCAACAGGGGTTGCGTTTTCGTGAGCTGGTCCGGTTTAATCGTCAATGTCAGGTAAGTCTTGAGTGGCACCATCTCCGCCTCATCCATCTTCTTCAGCTGACCACTCGTCTGTCTACGGCCTTTCTCCAGGCTGCTGATCGGGATGAACTCCTGGGGGCCATTTTAGTAGGGATTACCGTGGGAGAGGGGCTGGGTTTCAACCGGGCCTTTCTCTGCCTAGTTGATGAGGGACGGCGGCTACTTAAAGGAGAGATGGCCATCGGTCCCTCAAGTCCTGAGGAAGCTCGACAGATCTGGGCAGAGATTGACCGGCGCCGGCCCTCTCTTTTTGAGATCCTAGAGGATTATCAGCGGGTGGCCCGTGATCCGGACCTCAGGGTCAACCAGTTAGTAAAAAGGATTGAGGTTTCCTTGGAAGATCAAGAACATCTCTTGATTCGCTGTCTGCGGGAAAGAAGGCCTTATAGCTTTACCCAGGGGCGTCGTAACGGCCGCGGTTTTGCTGAATTAGTAGATATCTTGGGGGTGGAAGAGTTTGCCTTGGTGCCTTTGGTCTCCCACGAACGTGAATATGGCCTGATCATTACCGACAACTTTGTCACCAGAAGGCCCATTAGTCAACATGATCTTGAGTTTCTCCAGCTTTTTGCCACCCTGGCCACTTTAGGGCTAGAGAAAATCCACACCTGTCAGGTCCTGACGGCCCAGATCAAAAGCCTTGAAGAGCTCAACCGCAAATTGGAAGAGAATAAACACCTTCTAGTGGAGGCCGAGCGTTTTCGGGCCATCGGTCAGACCATTTCCCGGTTTCTTCACGAGATAAGGAATCCCCTTTCCAGTATGGCTGGATTGGCCCGGCGCCTTAAAGAAAAGGAACATCCTCACAATCTGGATCATTATCTGGAGATCATCGTCCGGGAGGCCGAGCGCCTGGAGCTTCTGTTAAAGGATATCAGCCATTTTGTTACTCCAACCAGTTTTAAACCCTGCATGACAGATTTGATCTCTGTAGTCGAGGAGATCCTCTCCCTTTTGGCCCGGGAGATGGCCGAGGCCAAGATTGTCCTCAAAAGAGACTACCAGCTGAAGAGCCTTAAAATCCTTCTTGATCCAGACCGCTTCAAAGAGGCCCTCATCCACCTGGTGATGAATGCCATTGAGGCCATGCCTGAGGGTGGAGAGCTGACGATCCGCATCTGGCGAGATGAACGCTACGCGGTCGTCGAGGTGATTGATACTGGTTGGGGGATCCCCCGGGCCCTGGTAAAGAAGGTCGGAGAGCCTTTCTTCACTACCAAGCCTCACGGGACCGGTCTGGGGCTTTTCATTGCTCGAAGGGCTCTCGAACTTCACGAGGCTCGTTTTTGCGTCTATCCTAATATGCCTGCAGGCACCAGGGTGATGGTTCACCTGCCCCTAAGGGAGGTCGAAGATGGAGGGGCTTGAGATTGGTGTTATCTCAGACACCCATGTCCAGACGGCCACCGAGGACCTCAGAGAACTGGCGGAGACATACTTTTTGGATTGTCCAGTAATCCTTCATGCAGGGGATATGACCGAGCCTGAGGTTCTTTCAGCCTTTGAGGGCAAAAAGATTTATGCCGTCTGCGGTAATATGGATTCTTCTAGGGTGGCAGCCGCCTATCCCCAAAAACAACTCATCGAGATTGAAGGCTACCGTATCGGTTTGGTCCATGGCTGGGGAGGTAAAACAGACCTTGAACAAAGGCTCCTTGCTCTTTTCCCTCGGGTAGATGTCATCGTTTATGGCCACAGCCACGTCCCGGTCTTTTCCCGACGAAAAGGAGTTTGTTTTTTTAATCCGGGAAGTTTTTCTCCTTTTTCTAAGCGTCCAAGCTTTGGTCTCCTGAGGCTAGGCAAAGAGATAAAGGGACGTATAATCTATACCTCATTGAGCCCCTGGAGGTGAGCGATGAAGGTCCTTTGGGCCCCGTGGCGGATGGAGTACGTCCTGGGAGACAAAGAGCCGGGCTGTCCCTTCTGCCCTCAGGATATCCAGCTTCCTGACGAAAGACGTCTTATTCTTTATGCCGACCGGCTGAGCTTGGTGATTATGAACAAATTTCCCTACAATACTGGCCACCTTCTTGTCTGCCCCCGGCGCCACGTCCCCGAACTTGATGATTTGAATGACGAGGAGCTTCTTGCCCTTCACCAGATGGTCCGTGATTGTCTCACCATCCTAAAGAAGGTCATGCGACCTGATGGCTTCAATGTCGGTCTTAATCTGGGCAAAGTAGCTGGTGCCGGGATTCCGGAACACCTCCACTATCAGATTGTTCCCCGATGGCATGGAGACGTTAATTTCATGACCGTCTTTGCCGAGATCCGGGTTGTTCCGGAACATATCTTGGCTACCTATCGGAAGCTTTTCCCTCATTTTGAGCAGCTGGGGTCTCATGTCCCTTGAACTTCCGTCCCCCCATGTCCTCAAGATTAAGGCCTCGGCCGGGGCTGGTAAAACCTACCAGCTTACCAGGCATTACTTGAGACTTCTCAAGGGGCTGGGCCGGCCCAGCCCCGAGGCCTTAAGGAGTCTGGTGGCTATCACCTTCACCAATAAGGCCGCTGCAGAGATGAAAGAACGGATTCTGTTCTGCCTAAAGGAGATAGCCTTTCAGACCGAGGACGGACAGAGGCTTGCCGAGGAGACTGGCCTTGGCCAGCGGGAGGCCGAGTCCTGGCTAAAAATAATTATCGAGTACTATAGTGATTTCCAGATCCGGACGATCGATAGCCTGATATTTGCCATCCTCAGGGCTGTTTCTTTTGAGTTGGGTCTCAGGCCTGATTTAGAGGCCGAATTTGAGGAAAAAGAACTTTTGGGGCGGGCCTTTGACCAGTTGCTACTTGAACTTGGGGCAGGAGATTCGGCCCTGGAGGGGCTTTTCCGGAAGGTTCTCGAGACATTTCTGGAGCTTGAATCCCAGGGAGGATTTAATCCGGAGGGCAAAATCCGCCGCCGGTTACTAGAGTTGTTCCGCCACGATATCCTAAAAAGAGTCAGATCGGGGACTGGGCCCCTGGATCTTGAGGGCCTAAAGAGAGAGCTCATCCTCTCTGGAAGACGGCTGGTAGGGGAGGTCCGAGAGAAGGGGGCCAGCTTTAAGAATCCCCGCTACCGCTGGGAAGACAAGTTTTGTGAGCCCACGGAGGATCCCGGGGCAACCCCTTTCCATAAGGAAGGCCTAGCCCAGGTTATCAAGGCTCCCACTGAGGTGATCTCCGAGCTTGAGCCCCTTTATCAGACCTTTAAGGAGGCCCTGGACCGCTATCTTCTGGCCCGGGCCGTCAACCGAGTGGTTCCCTATGCCCGGCTTTATGATTACCTGCGCCAGAGACTTGAATCCCTTTGCCAGGCCGAAGGTCTTATCTACAGTGGGGGCTGGCTGAGGCTTGTTGGGGGCTTCTTGAGTCAGGATACTGTCCCCCAGATCTACTGCAAGCTCGGCAACCGTCTGCGTTATTTCCTGATAGACGAGTTTCAGGATACTAGCCGGGCTCAATGGCAGGTTCTTGAGCCCATTGTCGTCAATTGCCTTGCCGAGGGTGGGGCCTTGGTCTATGTCGGAGATACCAAACAGGCCATCTACGTCTGGCGAGGAGCAGAGCCCGAGCTCTTCCATGAGGTGCCTCAAAGGCTACCGGCCTCGACCTTTGAGGTCCATCTTCCCTACAATTGGCGCTCCAGCCGGGAGATCATTGACTTTAATAATCGACTCTTTGAGCCCCTGGCCGAAGACGGTTTGGCCGAATGGGTTGCCCACGGCTTTCTTTATGGTCAAAAGGCCAAAAGGGAGTCTGACCCTTTTGTCTGTGAGCTGGCTCAAAAGATTAAGGCCAACTTTAAAGAAGCCCTCCAAGAGCCCTCGCCGAGTGCAACATCAGGGGGCAGGGTCCATGTTTACTGTCTGGAGTCTGAGGATGGGGGGCTTGGTCTCCTCCGGGATCTCTTTCGGGGAAAAATCCCCAGTCGGTTTGAAGAATACGGAGAGGCCGCTGTCCTGGTTCGTTCCAATGATCAGGCCGAATTGGTCTCTGGTTGGCTCTTTGAAATGGGGCTTCCGACTGTTACTGAAAATGCTCTTCGATTGGCCAATTCCCGCCTCGTCCAGACCCTGGCTGCCTTTCTGCGTTTTCTGGACTATCCCCTTGATGATGTTGCCCTGACCGGGGTCCTTTTAAGCGATCTTTTCTCTGAAAAACTATCTGAAGAGGATCTGGAAAGGATCTTCAGCAGGCGAAGACAGGGGTCCCTCTATTCTCGCCTGAGAGAGGTTAAGGAAGATCTTTACCAGGAGTTCTTTCGACCCCTTTTGGAGATGGTAGGCCGACTATCCACCTATGATCTCCTTCGCTCCTTAATCGAGAGGCTTTCGATTCTGGAACGATTCTCCAAAGAAGAAGCCTTTGTCCGTCGTTTTCTTGAACTTGTCCACCGCTATGAGGAGGAAGAGGGTGGGGGGATTTCCGGATTCCTTGATTTTTGGAGCCGTCGGGGGGCAGAGGAGCGCCTAGGGGTCCCGGAGGAAATCTCTGCCGTTAAGGTTCTTACTATTCATGCTGCCAAGGGACTGGAGTTCCCGGTGGTCTTTATCCCCTTTGCCCACTGGGACATAAAGCCGGAGAGGCTTGTTTGCCTGCCAGATGGGCGCTTGGGATACGCTTCAAGTCCCTATCCCCAGGAGATCCGTCAGGCGCTTATGGCTACCCGGATGGCCCAGGCCATCGAGGCCCTAAATCTCCTTTATGTGGCCCTTACCCGGGCTCAGAAGGAGCTCTTTGTCTTTGTAAAAAAGGGCCGCAGTTTCGGTACTGGAGACGTTCTGCTCCGGCTCCTTGAGGTCTCCGGCCACAAGGTGGTCAAGATATGAAGCTCAGGCTTCTACTCCGACAATCTCCCCTGGAGATCCTGAATGAGGACAAATCGAGGATTAGGTGGGGGGAGCTGGCCCATCTGGCCCTCTATTTTCTGGTCCATTTTCGGGGCCATCTTGCCGAGATTCACCAGGCCGTGGCCCGAGCCCTGGCCTACTTTCCTGGGGGCTTGGCCGAGGATAGGGAGCAAGTCGCCAAGGACTTAAAGAAGATCCTCTTGAAGGCCCTTTCTCATTATCAGGTTCGGCGGTTCTTTGATCCTCGTTATCAGGCCTATGTCGAATACGAAATCATGACCTTCAGAGGAAATAGACCGGAAGTTTACCGGCTGGACCGTCTGGTCTTCACTGAAGAAGGGCCGGTGGTTCTAGAGTTCAAGCTCGGAGAAAAAGATGACAGACATCGTCATCAGGTCCGGCACTATCGGGCCCTTGTCTCCAGTCTTTGGGGACCAGCCAAAGCCTATCTTCTTTATCTAGAAGGCCCTGATCTGGAGGAGGTCTGCTGATGTCAAGGATAAAGGTTATCCCCTTTGGGAAGGACCTCCTCAAGAATCTGGCCCGGGAAGTCCTTGCCGATCATCCTCAAGGGGGGCTTTCGGCGGCTACAGTGGTATTTCCTTCAAGGAGAGCCGGGATCTACTTTCGTCGATACCTATGGAAGGAGGTTCGAGGACAAGAAGAAAGGCCCCGTCCTCTTGAGCTCCCTCGTATCTTTGCCATCTCTGACTTGGTGGATGAACTGGCCGTAAGGCTTGATCCCCGTTCCTTGATTACTCCGGTGGATCAGGCCTGGATCCTCTGGGAGATCTGCCACCAGAGGGCCCAAACGGCTTTTTCTCAGGTAGCCGAAAGCTTTGATCGTTTCCTTCCCTGGGGCTTAAGACTAGTCGAGGTCTTTGAAGAGTTAGATCAGGAGATGGTCGAGGCCCAAAATATCTTCTATCCCCCGGAAGGGATCCCGGGTGAGGCTCGAGGGCTTCTTGAACATCTAGGAGAGATTAAAAAGGCCTACGATCAACGTCTAATCGAATTGGGGGTGATTACCAAGGCCGGACGCTTGAGACTCTTGGCCAGAAGAATTGGGGAAATAGCCTTTCCTCAGGGCAGGCTTTATCTGGCAGGCTTTTTTGCCCTTACTCGGGCCGAGGAGATCATTTTTTCCCACTGGCTTAAGAAGGGGGCTAAACTCTACTGGGAGGCCGATCCCCACCATCTTCACCCCATTTTTGAACGTCAGCTTAAGGTTTTTGGGGCCGAGATCGAAGCACCTGAGGCCAACAGCACCTGGCCCGAGAGGATCTCTCTCTATGAGGCTCCGGATCTTCATCACGAGCTGGCGGTCTTAAGGGATCTTGTCCCCGAAGAGTTTCCCTCTCCTCAAGAAATGGTTATTGTTCTGGGAGACCAAGGGGCCCTCCTTCCCCTCCTCCACAGCCTCTCTGATCTGGGAAGCAAGGATACCGATCGGAAGATCCCGGTCAACGTTACCATGGGATATCCTCTCCGCCTGACCCCTCCGGGGGTCTTGTTGGAGATGTTGTTGGAAGTCCAGCGGAGCCGTCAAGGGCAGAGATATTACGTCCCTGCCTATCTCCGTCTGATAAAGCATCCTTACATAAAGGGCCTCAAGACCGAAAAAGGGCCTGCGGGGCGGATAATTATCCATCTACTGGAAGAAAAGCTCCGGATGCGGGGAAGCCCCTATCTGGCCCTTGAGGAAATCGAGGCCCTGGTAGTCCCTGAGGCCCTGGATGAGCGAGACTGGGCATTTTTAGCCGTTGAGGATCTGACTCCCGAGACAGCCTACGACTTTGTTGTTGATCTTCATCAGGGACTCATTCGCCCCTGGGAGAGCCTCAGAGACCCGGTCACTTTGGCCCAAGTGATCAGGAAGACCTTTTCCTTTATTTTTGTTTCTAGACAAGAGGACCAGAGGCCGTCTGCCGGAAATAACAGGCCTCAGGAGGCCCTGGAGAGAGTATTTTTGGCCGGGCTAGAGGATGAACTTTTACCCTCTCTGGAGAAGGCCTTCTTTGCCCGGGAGCCCCTTCAACCAATCACCATCTATCGCCTCTTCCGAGAGATCCTGAATCGTCTGCGAACCCCCTTTGAGGGCCATCCCCTAGAGGGGCTTCAGGTAATGGGGCTTCTTGAAAGTCGGCTTTTGTCTTTTAAGCGGGTAATCATCCTGGATGCCAATGAAGGCCATCTTCCCAGCGTCGAGGAGGTGAATCCCCTTTTGCCTGAAGCAGTAAGACCGGCCTTGGGCCTGCCCCCTCGAGGACGGACCGAGATTATCGAAGGCTATCATTTCTGGCGTCTGGTCCTTTCGGCCAAAGAAGTCCACCTTTTTTACCAAAGTGCCTCTTCAGGGGGGAACCTCCTGGGCAAAAGGATCCGCAGTCGTTTTCTGGAGCAACTCCTCTGGGAGAAGGAAAGGCGTGAGAAAAGGAGACTTCTTTCCGAATGGCTTAAGGTCATTCCCTTGCATCTGGAGCCCTCGGTCCTCAAACGCCCAGAACAGATCGAAAAGAGGCCCTTGCATAGGGATCTCCTCAAGGAGATCCTGGCTCAGGAGGAAATTTCGGCCACCTTTCTCAGTACCTACCTTACTTGTCCGGTAAGATTTTATTTTCGTTACCTTCTGGGACTGACACCCAGTAAGCAGGTGACCAGTTACGATGCTGCAGAGCTAGGGATCATCGTTCACAGATGCCTCGAAGAATACTTTCGTTCCTATGTTGGCCGTATCTATGATCCGGCCAGAGAAAACTCCCCTGAAAGGCTTGAGTCTCTTTTCCGGAAGGAATTTGAGGGTTCAGCCTTAAGAGATCGCCTAGGTCCGGAGAGACGTTTTTTTGTCTTTGAAACCACCCTTTTTCGCCTCAAGCGCTACCTTTCTTATCTTCGCCGAAAGGGGGCTTTTGAGGTCCTAGACGTTGAGGTCAAGGTGACTCGGAAGTGGAATAATTGGCGTTTGGGCGGGCGCCTTGATCGGATAGATCGCCGGGGGGAGACGATAGTTGTCCTGGATTATAAGACTGGAGGGTGGCTTAAGCCGATTAGCTCCCGAGCTCTGGAGGAGCTTCTGGGCCTCTTTGAGGTCTCCCCCCGGGCATCGAGGGGGCTTGATCTGGACATATTCTGGACCCTCAGACGTTACCTTTCGGATATTCAGCTCCCCTTTTATGTCTTCCTGTATGATTACAGCCAGGGCGGATCCTTGATAAATGCAGCTTATATTCATCTGGCCACTGGAAGAGAAGCTCACTTTGAGCGGCCCCTTTTTACGGAGAGACATTTTTCCTTAGGGCTTCCCTGGGCCTTCTTAAAGGAAGTCTTTCCTAAAATTCTAAACTACCTTATTGACCACATCCTTGAAGCCCCAGCCTTTTACACCACCGATGACCCTGAAGACTGCCGTTTTTGCGATTTCCGCCCCTCGTGTGCCTGCCTGAAGATCTGAAAACAATTGCTAGAGCTTGGAGGTCAAAAGAGGTATAAAGTCTGCCACAGATAAAGGTCGCATTGAGGAGGGATCCCATGGAAGATCTCAAAAAGATGTATCGGACCATTGTCGGAGATCACTTTCCGGAGGAGATCAAGATCACCTTCGGGGAAACTACCCTTACCTATCGCAAGAGGACCTGGAAAATCCAGGATGAAAAGACCGGGGAGATTGTCGAGAGAGGTCTCCGTTATGGTGAGAATCCGGATCAAGAGGCCGCCCTTTACGAGCTGGTAGGGGGCAACCTGATCCTTGGGGGCTGCGAGTTCATTGGCCCTGGAGAAGGTCTGGTCTCGGCCATCACCGAAGAGGATATGCTTCAGTTTGGCAAACATCCAGGGAAGATAAATCTCACGGATGTGGATAACTCTCTCAATATCCTGAAATTCTTGGGCAAAAAGCCGGCCTGTGTCATCGTCAAACACAACAATCCCTGCGGGGTAGCCTATGGGGGGAGCATCGAGGAGGCCTTTGTCCGGGCCTTTCGAGCCGACCGAATTGCCGCCTTTGGCGGGGCCATTGCCCTTAACCGTCCAGTGGATAAGGCCTGTGCGGAGGCCATCAGCCAGCAGTACTTTGAGGTTTTGGCAGCCCCGGATTACGAAGAAGGAGTCCTGGATATTCTCAAAAGACGCAAAAACCTGCGGATCATCCGCATCCGCCGAATAGATGAATTGGAAAGATACTGGCAGCGCCGTTTTGTGGATTTCAAGAGTCTTATCGATGGTGGTCTGATCATCCAGCAGTCTCAGGTAAACAGGATTCGTGGCCCAGAGGATCTTAAACCAGCGGTGGCAATCCACGAAGGTCGGGAATATCGTTGCCGTCGGGAGCCTGACGAGCGAGAGCTTGAGGATATGATCTTTGGTTGGGCCGTAGAGATGGGGGTGACTAGCAATTCTGTCCTCTTTGTCAAAGAAGGGGCTACCGTGGCTATCGGTACCGGAGAGCAGGATCGGGTAGGAGTGACCGAGATTGCCATTTTTAAGGCCTACACTAAGTATGCTGATCTCCTATGCTATGATCGTTACGGTATTCCCTATAAACAGTTAGAGCTGGAGATCAAAAGAGGGGATCGTCCGGTTTCTCAGAAGGAAGAAATCGACTCCGAGACCAAAGCCGCCCGGGCCGGGCTTCCCGGGTCAGTGATGGTCTCTGATGCCTTCTTCCCCTTTAGGGATGCGGTCGATGTGGCTATTGCTCAAGGGATTACGGCTATTGTCCAGCCCGGGGGCTCCCTGCGAGACTGGGAGAGCATTGAGGCCTGTAACGAGGCCGATCCTCCGGTGACCATGATGTTTACTGGCCAGCGGGCCTTCAAACACTAAGGAACTTCTGCTGGGCTGGAGCCCTCTGGCCCAGCAACCAAATTAAGGAGCTCTTTATGCCCCAGTGGAAACCACCTACAGAGAGGGAAGAGTCTCCCTGGCCAGGTAAACTGGTGGAGGAAATCCGCCTAGAGAATGGTCTGGTAGTAGAGATCTGGGATTATTCTCGGCGTCAGGCCGGAGACCGATGGCTGGTAGGTATGTTAGCCCAGATAAAGATTCCGGTTACTCGAGAAAACTTTCCGGATGAGGCTACCTATCAGGATTTTCTTGAGAGCCGGGGACCTTGGGCCTTTTTCCGCTACTATAAGGAACGGACCTTTGTCGACGAGAGACTACGGAAAGAGATCTTTTCGGGACTCGTGGAGCGGTTTAAGGGTCACAGCTTAATCTATCTGGCCCATCCAGAGTTTGCGTCCAGGTTTCTGGTTCGGGAGATCGAAGAATTTATTGCCCGGCGTCTTTGGGATCTATCGCGTCCGGAGGAAGAGGAGGACGAAGAGGAGTGGAAAGACCGGCCCATCTGAAAAAGTTGACATTTTTTGATCAATCCGGAATGAGCAGATATATTTTCCACCCCAAAAGGGGCCAAACTCCAGCCCCGCCCGGGGCCAAAGAAGTCCTGATTCCAGGGGCGGCAGGGAAGCTTAAGGCCCATTTCTATCCGGGCTCTCCAGAGATGCCCACTATCTTATGCCTCCATGACGATGGGGAAAACCTGCAAGACTATGCCCTTGTGGGGCAGGCGGCTCAACAGGCTGAGCTTAATTTCTTTGTTTTTGACTTTCGCGGTTATGGAGAAAGCCCAGGAGCCCCCTCTTTTTCTGGCCTCCTGGAAGATGCCCATCGGAGCTTGGCTTTCTGTCGGGATTATCTTCCAGAGGCTGGCCGGCCGAGGCCGATAGTCATCATGGGAAAGGGCCTGGGAACCGTGGCCGCTCTTGAGCTAGGATGCCATTATGGTCAGGAGGTGGCGGCTGTGATCCTGGCCTCGCCCTTTGTCAGTTGTCGAAACTTTCTTGTCTCCCGGGGGATTGAGCCGGTCAGTATGGAACAGCTTCCGGAAGGAATCATCGAAGACTATGTCTCCCGCCTCTTGCGTCCAATTCTGGTTATCCACGCCCAACATGACCGTCGAGTGCCCTTGTCTGAGGTGGAAAAATTCTTAATGTATGCCCAGGTTGGAAACAAAAGGCTGATGATTATTCCTGCCGAGACTGTGGACCTTGCCTTGATGGGGGAGGAGGCCTTTTTCCAGATGATCAGTGATTTCCTCCACTGGTTGCGGCCCAAAAAACGCCGCTCTCGGATCCTGCATTGAAGGAGGTGGTCAGATGGGCGGTCGTAAACAAGGGCGGAAATGGCGGGGAGATATCCCCCATAAGTTTGAGACGGTCGAAGATCCCTATTTGCCCAAAAAGGCACCGGCTGGCGAGGCCCTTTGCCCCCGGTGTCATGCCGTCTTTCGTGATAAACGCTGGTTTTTTGACGAAGATTTTTATAATGAGTTTAAGGAAAGTGATCTGGTCCCCCAAATCCTTTGCCCTGGCTGTCGTAAATCCTTAGATCGATACGCTATGGGCTATGTAACCCTCGCGGGTGGATTCTTTGAAAAACATAAGGAAGAGATCATGAAGGTCATCATGAACGAATACAAAAGGGCCCGAGAGAAAAATCCTCTTATGCAGATCATCAGTGTCACCGAGGAGGATGGCAAAATCATCATTGAGACGACAAGTGAGCGTTTGGCCCAGCGTCTGGGGCGGGCAGTCTATAAAGCCTACAAAGGTGATCTTGAATTTCGCTGGGCCCATCAGGATAAGTTCGTTCGGGTCTACTGGAATCGAGAGGCCTAAGGGGGGACTATGTCAGACAAGAACAAACGGCGACCTCTGACCGCTGAGGAGCTGGAGGATCTTAAGGAAAGGCTACTGGAGCGGAAGAAAGAACTTTGGCGTGAGGTCATAGAGGCTTTAGAAAGGGAAGGCGGAGAGGCCTATCAGGATCTTATCCAGACAGTCAAGGATGAGCAGGATCTGGCCCTGGCCGATATCCAGGAAGAGACCCTTTTGGTCATCCTTGAACCTAAGGTTCGGGAGCTAGAGGAGATTGAGCAGGCCCTTATCCGCATGGAGCGTGGCGAATATGGTCGGTGTATAGACTGCGGTCGCTGGATACGCCCGGCCAGGCTGGAGATCCTTCCCTGGGTTGCCCGCTGTCGTGATTGCAAAGAACGTTGGGAAAAGCTTCAGGAAATCTAATCTTCTTCCCCAAGATGCCTTTGGTCTCCCCCGCCCTGATCCTCATTGCCCGGAGGATTGGGAAGTGGCTTGGCGCTTGGCGGAGTTGATCGTCGAATCCTGCCCTGGGGTAAGGGCTATCTCCCGGGCCCTAAAGGAGATCATCTCCCAGCTTGATCCGGTTATTGAGGGCTATACCCGCCTTGTCTGTCCCCAGTGTGTCGATATTTGTTGTTCCCAAACCAATGCCTTCTATGATTTTGCTGATATGGTCGTCATTCTGGCCGGCGGGGCCAAACTCCCGGTCTACGATCATCGTCGCAGCCTTCTGGCCTCCTGCCAATTTATGGGGCCCTACGGTTGCCATTTGCCCCGCTGGAGGCGTCCTTATCGATGTACCTGGTATTTTTGTGAACCCCTAATCAAAAAGATGGAAAAGCTTCCAGCCAAAGAGTATCGTCGCCTTCTGGGGGATATCTCCCGAATGCAAGCCATAAGGCGAGATCTCCTGGAATCCCTTCGGGCCCACCTCGCTCGTGGCTCCTTTTTTTAGATTAGATACATTTTGGTCTTTAATAGTATTTTCTGTCTATATCTTGGGGGCTTAGAGTCTCTGGCTAACTAGATCTAGTTTTTGGGACTTGACAAAGTCCTTAGCAATTTGTAGAAAACGGCAACTCCTCTCTGGGGGAAGGAGAAATCCCAATGAAAATCATGATTGTCGATGATGATCCGGCCGTAAGGGCCTTATTGGGAGAAATTATTTCTCTTTCCGGCCATGAGGTCATCTTGGCCGTTGATGGTCTGGAGGCCATAGAACTTTATCGCCTTTGTCGACCTGACGTTGTCTTTATGGATCTAGAGATGCCTCGGCTTTCCGGACCTGAGGCCATTCGGGCCATCAAGGTGTTAGATAAGAGGGCCCGGATCTTTATTATTACCGGCAACCGCTATCATCCCTTCCTGGCCCAGGCAGCCAGGGATTCCCTTGTGGCCGGGACTTTGTTCAAACCGTTCTCTATGGGTGATTTGACCTTTTGTCTGGGGGTAGAGGGAGGTCATCCCTCGGAGGAGAAGGAGTTGGGCTTTTGCCTTCCGGCCTGAGAGTCCGTGTGGGCGTGCTCTTCGCAAACAAGGGTCAGTTCACAACAACCTTGGCGTCTAAAATAGGCCTCCTCAGCCGATTTGAGTTCCCGTCCACAGACTGAACAGCGGGGAACAATCCCTCGTTTTTTTTCGTATTCCCAAAGACCGGCCCCGGTGGCCTTTTTGGCCTTTCGGGCCTCATGGGCCCGGGATTTGAAGAAGTTTTCGAAGAAACTTAAGACTTTTTTCATTGCCCTTTAGTTTACCACGGCACTTATGGGTACCAAGCGGATCTTTCCTTTAAGTCGGGGAAGTTCCTTCTTGAGGACCTCTAGGGTTTCTTGATGGGGATGGCCAATCCCTACGGCCTTTCCCTCCTGTCGGGCAAGCTGGATCAATCGTTTTAGTTCCTTTCGAATAGCCTTTGGATTTATGGTATGATCGAGAAAGACCCGTCTTTCTGCAGAAGGGATCTTAAGCTCTCTGGCGACTTCATAGGCTACGGTCTGGGCCGTGGTCCGGCTATCCAGGAAGATAAGCCCCCGGCGTTTTAGCTCCAACAGGAGGAGACGCATGCGCTCTCTATCGGCTGTAAAGCGGGACCCCATGTGATTGTTGACCCCGATTACCCCCGGTACCCTCTGAAGATCCTCGTTGAGAATGCGGATAATCTCGTCGCGGTCCATGTGGACATAAAGGGCTCCTGGTCCGGGAGAAAGCCCGGAGTTTGATTCCATAGGCAGGTGCAGAAGGATTTCTTTACCTCTGCTTCGGGCCAGATGGGCTAGTTGCCGGCTATGAGGCCCATAGGGCAGAAAGGAAAAGGTCAGCGGATAGGGAAGGTCGATAAAAGCTTGGTCGATCCCATTGTTGTAGCCCATGTCGTCGATAACGATACATACCTTGGGAAGTTTGGCCAAAGGGCGGCGAGACTTCATCTTTAGAGGTTTCTCTGGTGGTGGAGGCTCCTCAAAGAGAGGCCTTGCCCGGTAGGTTTTTGGGGAAGGGGCCTCCGGCGGAGGGCTCTTCGGGGACCTTGGTCGGGGAAAGACGGCCAGAAGAGCAAGGATGGTGATTACCAAGAAGAGAAGCCCCCCGGCCCAGGCCACCTCTCTCCAGGGTCCTGACCTAGGCCGGGACCTCCGGCCTGATTTTCTCTTCCGGGCCATGCCTTATTTCTTGGTGGTGAGTCCTTCTATCTTCATCTGGGAGAAGATTTGCCAGCTTTTAAGGATACGTAAGGCCTCTTCCAATTGATTGTCTCGCTTGAGTTCTTTTGATGAGGGAGGAGGAGCTTTTTCTGGTTTGGATGGAAGTTTCTTCTTTTCCGTCTCTGAGGGAATGTGTCTTTCGAGATCCTTTTCGCGAACCAGATGGAACTTCTTCTTTGGGGGCTCACAAACTACCCAGGGCACAGTGATATCTGGGGTGATACCCTTGGCCTGGATAGAGCGGCCGCTAGGAGTATAATAGCGAGCAGTGGTCAGACGGATAGCACTACCATCTTCAAGGGGGATAATGGTCTGAACCGATCCCTTGCCAAAGGTCTGGGTGCCAACAATGATGGCCCGGCGGTGATCTTGAAGGGCCCCGGCGACGATCTCTGAGGCACTGGCACTGCCCTCGTTGACTAGAACCACCAAGGGATAAGGATGTGGGTGCTGGTTGGGGGTGGCCTCAAACTTCATGCTCTGATTTTTTACTCGGCCATTTGTATAGACAATGAGCCCTTTGTCTAGGAACTCGTCGGCCACCTTGACGGCTTGATCGAGGAGACCACCTGGATTGTTCCGCAGGTCAAGGATGAGCCCCTTGAGGGGCTTGTTTTCTTTTTCCAGCTTGTCTAAGGCCTGACGCAATTCCCGGGCCGTCTTCTCCTGGAAGGTGCTTATGCGAATGTATCCATAACCAGGCTCCAAGGTCCGGGAGCGGACACTGATGATGGGGATAACATCTCGGACAATGGTGATGTCTTTGAGCTCACTCCAACCCTCCCGAAGGATGGAGATGGTCACTTTCGTCCCCTTGGGGCCCCGCAGAAGCTTTACAGCCTCAAAAAGGCTCATGTTCTTTGTAGATTTGCCGTTAATTTTGATGATCCGGTCCCCGGCTTTAATCCCAGCCCGATAGGCCGGAGTTCCTTCTATAGGAGAGACAACAGTAAGGATGCCATCTTTAATGGTAATTTCGATGCCGATTCCGGTGAAGCTTCCCTTGGTCTCTATTTGGAGCTCTTTGTAGTCGTCTGGAGTCATGAACGAGGAGTGAGGATCAAGACTTCCAAGCATCCCTCTTATAGCCCCATAGATAAGATCTTTGGGTTTTACCTCTTCGACATAGCTCTGCTGGACAATGTCCAAAACCTCAGAGAAGAGGCGAAGCTTTTCATACATTTCCTCGGTGGAGGCCGAGGCCCTTAAGGAGCGGTTAAATCCTAAGGCCAGAATGAGGATGGTGGCCATACAGGCCAAAACGAATGTCGATCGACCAAGCCTTCTTCCCTTCATCTTCCTCACCTTTCAAATTCTAGAGACTATCTGAAGCGAGTCTTATCTAACCATTCCAGGGGCGAAAGGGGAATATCTCCCAGCCTTAATTCATAGTAAACCCCTTCTTGCCCTAGCCCCCCAGCCCCCACCCTGCCGATAAGTTCTCCTTTTTTTACCAGATCGCCCACCTTTTTGTAATAGGTTCCCCCTCCAGAAATAAGGCTTCTTAGGCCTTTGGAATGTTCGATGATTATTACTTGGCCGATGGCCTTCTTTACCCCTAGATAAATCACTTGGCCACCGGCTGGGGCATAGATAGGATTTCCTATCATGGCCTGAAAGAAGACCCCCGGCCCGCGAGAGCTTTCTCTTTTGGGGACACAATGGCTTACCGGAGGCCAGAGGGGATAGGCCGGGAAATCTTCTTTCCTTATCGGCTTGTTGGGTTGATTTGGTTCAGCTTCCAGCCCCTTTATCTGGGCCATGATTTGGGAAAGATCTTTTTGGGCGGCCTTGATTTCCTGAAGAACCTCCTCGTAGAGTTCCTTTTTCTCCTGGATGGCCTCAAGAAGAGTCATCTTGGCCTCCCTCAACGACTCAAGGTGGGTTAACTCTTGGCTTAGACGTCGGGAGAGCCCTTCGAGTTCTGCTTTTTCCCGCAGTAGTTTGTTTTTGGTTGTCTGGAGAGCCTCGATCTGGTGCCAGTAGCGGTTAGCCAGTCTGCGGTCTGCGGTAAGAATCATCTCAAAAAGACGTTCTCGGGAAAGGAGTAGCCCGACGTCATCGCTACTGAAAAGAAGGTTGAGAAAACCCACCGGCCCCAGACGGTAGAAGGCCTCCAGACGGATTTTGAGTCGCTTCTGAAGGCTTTGGAGTTCTTCTTCTAGGCCCCTGAGGCGGTCTTCAGTTTCATCTATCTTCCGTTCCCGTTCTTTAATCTTCCTTTTTAGGCTTTGGATCTCTGTCCACTTGGTCTCTATGGCCTGAGAGAGACGATAGAGTTCCTTCCGGAGATGGCGTTCTTTTTGAGTAATCTCCTCTAAGGCCTTCTGGCGATTATCGATTTGGACTTGGAGATCAAGGGCTTCTTGAGCCCAGGATGGATTGATCAGGACCAAAAACAGTAAGGATGCCAGACCTAGAACCTTCATTCTTTAAGGAGTCGTCTTAGGGGAATGAAACTGGCCAGGAGACAAACTAGCACCATGCCTCCCATCAGGCTGGCTAACCAGGGCCAAGGTAGATAATGAAGGGTGAAGGGATGTCCAAAAATCGTTGCTGGAAGCTCCTTTTTAAGCCAGATAAAAAGTAAATAAAGGGCAGCTACAGCCAGCCCCGAGGCCAGAACGGCCTGAATGAGGGCCTCTATCAGGAAAGGGCCTTTAAGGATGGTAGGGCTAGCTCCAACCAGACGCAGAATCTCTAATTCTTCTCTTCGAGAATAAACGTTTATCCGGATGATATTGCTCACCACAAAGGCCACCGTAAAGACAAGAACAGCCGCCACCAAGGCCAAAAGCCGGCGCAGGAGCTCGCTGAAGCCCTGAAGTCTGGCCAGCCAATCTCCCGCATACCGGACTTCTTCTACCTGGGGATATCCGGAGAGGGTTCGGGCCAAGGTGGGAAGCTTTTCTTTGAGACCAAAGGGCTGCCAGAAGTAGATCTCCAACGATGGGGGCAAAAAATCCGGAGCCAATCCAGAGAGGATCTCCGAGTTCTGGGAGAAGGCTTCTCTGATCCTCTCTAGGGCCTCTTCCGGGGAGACGTATCTTACTGAGGCAACTTCAGGCCAGGAGAGAATTTCTTCGGCCAGCCTTTGGGCATCTTCCTCCGTGCTCCGATCTTTTAGGAAGACAGTTAATGAGAGCTCCTGGCCCAGGATCTCCGTGGCCTGACGGAGATTGTGATAAAAGAAAAGCCCCATGGCGAAGATACTCAGCTGGAGAAAAATAATCGTTGTGGCCGCCAGGTGGCTCCAGGGACGTCTCTTGAAGGAGAACAAGGCCTTGCCTACTATCAACCTAAGGCCCATCAGTTGATAAGCCTCCCGGAGTCAAGCACCAAGACGCGCCGGTGTCGTTCAATAAAGAGGCTCTGATTGTGGGTGGCTAGGATCACGGTTGTTCCCCGAGAATTTAACTCCTCAAAGAGATCCATTATCTCTTCGGCCAGACGAGGGTCAAGGTTGCCGGTTGGCTCATCGGCTAGCAAAAGAGCAGGTCTGTTGACCACTGCTCTGGCGATTGCTACCCGTTGCCTCTCTCCGCCAGAAAGTTGCAAGGGATACTTGTTCTCCTTGCCCTTAAGACCCACTGCCTCCAGGGTGGCCAATACGCGAGCCCGACCTTGCCGGAGAGAAATCCCTTGGGCCTCCAAGGCCAGAGCGACATTTTCCAGAACGGTTCTATCGGCAAGGAGCTTAAAATCTTGAAATACTACCCCTATTCGTCGCCTCAAACCCGGAAGTTGGCCCCGACGAAGAGAAGATATAGGAATCCCTTCTACATAGATCTCCCCTTCTGTCGGGCATTCTCTCCGGAGAATAAGATTAAGTAGAGTGCTTTTACCAGCACCACTTGGCCCCGTAATAAATAGAAACTCTCCTCTTTCTACCTCAAAAGAGACCTCCCTGAGGGCCATAATATCCGGCGGATAAAACTTGCTTACCCGATCGAGGCGAACAATCGGAGAGTTAAGGGCCATAAGGAAACAAATTATAGCAGATTTTCCTAACAGGCAAAGAATCCTCTGATCCTCTCCTTCCAATGACCCTTTTTGTTTGTGTCCTGACACTTTTTGACAGTGCCCGGTCCCTTTGCCTCCCTAAAGGTGAAAGAAAATCTCCACAAGTAGCCATTGTTGGTATTCTTTAGAAACTTTTTGTTTTGGCATTGGGGTTGCTTTTAGAGGGGAACGAACAAAGACGAAGAGTTTAAGGGGGAGCTACAAAATGACGAGCAAAAGAAGAGAGAAAAACAGATGGGAGGTGAGAGAAGGCTATAGGCAAAAACGTAGTCCGCGATGAATTTTATTAATGATGAAATGATACCTGCCTGGTGAAGGGCAGGGAACAAAGTCAAAGATTTTAAAAATTCCAACAATAAGGAGGTCTTAAGATGAACAGCAAAGGTTTTACACTGATTGAGCTTTTGATCGTTGTGGCTATTATTGGTATTTTGGCTGCGGTGGCCGTGCCTCAGTTCACCAAGTATAAAAAGAATGCTGCTGCCTCTGCAGCGGCCGGGGCCTTGACTACCTGCATGAGTGAGCTGGCTGCGGCCTATGCCGATCAGGGCACCACCAGTTGGACTTGTAACCTTCCTGATAATCAGAGCTGCAGCTTGTCTCTGGATTCAAACACCGGCGATATTTCTACCTCTGGTTGTGCTCCGACCATCAAGGGCATCAGCCTTACCTGCAGCATCTCCAACAACCAAGTTACGTGTACAGCTAGCTAAAAAGCTTTTGAGGGGGGGCCAAGCCCCCCTTATTTTTATTGCCTAAAGGTTAGGAGAGTGGCAATGCCAGGCCCTGGGAAAGAGGATCGACGAGGCTTTACCTTGATCGAACTTTTAATTGTTATTGCTATTGTCGGTATCATTTCTATGGTAGCTGTTCCGCAACTGATGAAATATAAATCAAGGTCGGCTGCAGGGACGGCTACAGCCTCTTTAAGTGCCTGCGTTCGAGAACTACTGGCGGCCTATACTGACTCTGGTCAGAGTAGTCAGACCTGCAGCCTTCCTGATGGGGCCTCCTGTGATCTTGCCATTGATCTTTCCACTCAGACCATCCAGGCCACTACTTGTAATCCAACAATTAGCGGAATTTCTCTCTCTTGCACCATCAATTCTGGGGGCCAGGTAGACTGTCAGCCTAACACCTAAGCGCCTTTCCTTTTAGATCAAAATCCCTTGCCTAAACTCAAAGAAGCCTATAAACAAAAGGCCGTGTCTGAATTGGGGTCTAGTTCTTGGGCTAGGCCATAATATAACTGGGGAGGTTATGATGAAGATCTTTATAGACACGGCAGACATCAATGAAATCCGGGAGATTCGTCGCTTGGGGATCCTTGATGGGGTGACAACTAACCCTACTTTAGTAGCCAAGACGGGCAAGCCCTGGAAGGAGGCCATTGCTGAGATAGTAGCCGAAGTCCCTGCGAAGCCCGTCTCTGTAGAGGTGGTGGCTACGGATACCGAAGAAATGATCAGAGAGGCCAAAGAACTCTCTCGGATCGCCGAAAACGTAGTGGTCAAGATTCCCTGTACTGAGGAGGGGTTAAGGGCGGTGGCCCAGATGAACGATGAAGGGCTTGAGGTGAAGACTAATGTCACCTTGGTCTTTTCACCCCTTCAGGCCCTTCTGGCAGCCAAGGTTGGGGCCACCTATGTCTCTCCTTTTCTGGGACGGATAGATGATATCGCCTATGATGGTTTAATGACCCTTGAGGAGATTATTTCCATCTATGAGGCCTATGACTTTACTACGGAGATCATTGCTGCCAGTATTCGCCACGTGGATCACGTCCGCCGCTGCGCCGAGCTAGGAGTAGATATTGCCACCATTCCCTATAAGGTCATCAAACAGATGTATCGCCATCCCTTAACAGATGCAGGGCTTTCCCGATTTCTTAAAGATGCTGAGGCGGCAGGGATTACCATCTGATGAACGAGAATCTTTTTAGAGCCCTGGATAACCTTAGGGGCCAAGTGGTGGCTGTAATCGGCGACCTGATGGTGGATCGGTTCATCTGGGGAGAAGTCTCCCGTATTTCCCCCGAGGCTCCAGTGCCTGTGGTTGAGGTCCAAAAGGAGAGTCTCCGTCTGGGGGGGGCCGCCAATGTGGCCTTTAATCTCTACCGCTTAGGGCTGAGACCTCTTCTTTGTGGACTTCTCGGCCGGGATGAATCCGGACGGTGGCTAAAAGACCAGTGGCTCTCTCTGGGGCTCTCTGGATCCGGGTTAATTACTGTTGACCGGCCGACCACCCTTAAGACTAGGGTTATTGCCCAAGGGCAACATGTCGTCCGTTTTGACAGGGAGCAAAGGACTCCAGCTCCTTTAACGGCAACTCAGGAGATATTGGAGGCCTTAAACGAGGCTCTTCCGAGCATAAAGGTGGTAATTGTTTCTGATTATGCCAAGGGGGTCATCACCGCCCCTCTTATGGAGGGGCTTAAGAGATTGTGTCGCCAAAGGGATATCCCCCTCATTGTGGACCCCAAGGTGGATAACGCTGATCTCTACCGGGGGGCTTGGCTGATTACCCCCAATCGGGCGGAGGCCGAGGCCTTAGCCGGCCACAAGATAGCCTCTCCAGAAGATATTCATCAGGTAGCCGAGAGGTTAAGCCAAGGACTTAACATCTCTTCGATCCTTATTACCTTGGGCTCGGAAGGTATGGCCTTATTTGAATTCCGGGAAGAGCCTTTTTTCATCCCGGCTGTGGCCAGAGAGGTCTATGATGTTACCGGGGCTGGTGATACCGTAGTTGCTACCCTGGCGGCTGGTCTGGTTGGAGGGCTTTCCTTGAGGGGGGCTGCAGTACTGGCCAACTATGCTGCCGGGGTGGTGGTGGGCAAGGTAGGCACCTCGGCCATCGGCCGAGAAGAACTTCGGGAAGAACTTCAGGGGAGGGACATTTGAGCCATCCTCAATCGCCCTTGCCAGCCAAACCCATTGCCAGTATTTTGGGGCCTTCCCGTGACCTTGTTGAAGAGGCCTTAGAGCAATTGGAGGGTTTTTTAGGGCCGTTGAGCCTGAGGAGCCCTTGGTATCCTTTTAATCTGACAGATTACTACGAGATGGAATTTGGCCCCAAGCTTATAAGGATCTTTGGTGCCTTTGCTGGCTTTCTGGCCCAGGAAGATCTTCCCCTGGTCAAACACCGCTCCTACGAGTTAGAAAAGGCTCTGGCCCTGAAGGGGCGGCGGCGGGTCAATATTGATCCGGGCTATCTTCTGCCAGAAAGACTGGTCTTGGCCACCTTTAAAAACTACTCTCACCGAATTTACCTCGGGCGAGGGGTTTATGCTGATCTGACCCTTATCTACCAAAGGGGATCCTACCGGCCTCTGCCCTGGACCTACCCTGATTATGCCCGAGATGGGGTCCCTTTTTTTAATCAAGTCCGTGGGATCTATTTGGCAGAGCTTAAGAAGGAGAGGTTATGGCCCTTAAAAGTATGACGGGCTTTGCGCGGGCCAGTCGATCCTTTGAGGGGTGGCGGCTAACAGTAGAACTTAAAAGCCTCAATCACCGTTTTCTGGACATTGTTATCCGGTTGCCCAAACGCTACAGTCCCCTTGAGGATCGCCTCCGCCGAGAGCTGGCGGCTCGGGTCAGTCGGGGCCGTCTGGAGCTTTCCATTCAGATAAGCGGTTTGCCTCGGGAGGTCCAGGTCCTTTCTTGCAACTGGGATTTGGCTCGTTCTCTGCTGACCATTCTCAAGACTCTTAAGGCCGAATTGGGGCTTGAGGGAGAGGTTACCTTGGCCCAGGTGGCTTCTTTCCGGGATATAATTGTTCCTACCGAGGAAGAGGCCGATCTAGAGGCCCTCTGGCGGGAGCTCTATCCAGTCTTTGAAGAGGCCCTAGAGGATCTGATATCCATGAGGGTCCGAGAGGGGGAGGCCCTCTACAAGGATCTTAAAGGAAGACTCCAGGAGATAGAAGGCCTACTGGCCCAAATTGGCCACCTTTGGCCCCAGGCCTTTGAGGGGGCCAAAAAGCGGCTCGAGGAACGACTGACCAGGGCCTTGGCTAATATCGAATATGATTCGACCCGCTTGGCTCAAGAAATGGCTATTATGGCCGATAAAATGGACATACATGAAGAAATGGTCCGTTTACATAGCCATATTGGGCAATTTTATCACTATCTTGAAAGTTTAAATCCTGTAGGACGAAGGCTGGATTTTCTTGTTCAGGAGATGTTTCGTGAGGTTAACACCCTCTCTAACAAGGCCCAGGATGCCCAGATAAATCACTTGGCAGTGGAGATAAAGGGAGAGCTTGAACGCCTTCGTGAACAGATCCAAAACGTGGAATAATTAAAAAAAACTTTACGAAGAAAAGAAAACAGATTAAATTGCCTGTTTAAGCACGAAAATAAAAGCTAAGCGGAGGTAAAGGGTCGTGGAGTGTAAATGTCGCCTTTTAAACATCGGTTTTGGCAATTCAGTGGTTGCAGAGAGGATTGTCGCTATAGTGAATCCTTCCTCAGCACCGATGAAGCGTCTTCGGGAGGAGGCCAAGGAGAATAAGCGTTTGATCGATGCCACTCAGGGGCGTCGGACCCGATCTATAATTATCACCGATAGTAATCATGTCATTCTTTCGGCCATTCAGGCAGAGACAATTGCTCAGCGTCTTTCCTCTGACATCTTCAAGATGATGGCCGCTGAGGAGGAAAAAAACAAGTAGATTTCCATGCGTCGCGGCTGTTTGCTGGTGATTTCGGCTCCTTCAGGGGCAGGAAAGACGACCCTTATTCGGCAACTCCTCCGGGCAGAAAGGGATCTGATCTTCTCCGTCTCTCACACTACCCGTCCTCCCCGGCCGGGGGAGGTAGATGGGAAAGATTATTATTTTGTCTCCACACAGGAGTTTGAATCCTTAATTGCTGCCGGGGCTTTTCTTGAATGGGCTGAAGTTCACGGGAACCTCTACGGGACAAGTCTTGATAAAATTAACGAATTTCTTGATTCAGGCCAGGATGTGGTCCTGGATATAGACGTCCAGGGAGCCCGCCAGGTTAGGGAAAAGATGGGCCGAGAGGCGGTCTTGGTCTTTATTCTGCCGCCGTCTTGGCAGGAGCTTGAAAGACGTCTCCGTTCTCGGGGCACCGAGGACGAAGACACTGTCAGAAAGCGCCTCGATGGAGCCCGGGAAGAGCTTCGGTCTGCTGGAGAGTTCGATTATTTAGTAGTCAACGATCGCTTTGATCAGGCCCTTTCTGCCTTAAGGGCCATAGTGTCTGCCGAAAGACTCCGCCCTTTCCGCCTTCCTAAATTGCTTGCCAAGTGGCTGGTCTAAGATGGCCGAGATCATCTGGGGGCATCATCCTGTCCTTGAAGCCCTTTCTGCCCGTCCAGATCAAATCGAACAGATTATCATCTCTCGTAAACATCTCCGTCGCCATCAGCTCATCTTCTTAAGGGCTAAAAAGCTGGGAATCCCGGTGGTCATCAGAGAGGATCTTCCTCGGGTTAAAGATCTAGCCGTTGGCAAGATAGTTCATCAGGGGGTGATGGCCTATGTTGAGGCCTTCCGCTATGCTTGCCTAGAGGAGATTCGTGCCGCTTGGCAGAGGGCCTCGGAGGCTCCTTTTGTCCTCCTCCTTGATCAGATCACTGATCCCCACAATCTAGGGGCCCTTATCCGTTCAGCAGAGGCCGCCGGAGTCCACGGGGTGATCATTCCTAAACACAGAGCGGCTCGGGTTACGGGAACGGTGGAGAAAGCCTCGGCCGGGGCCACAGAACATGTTCTTATCTCCAGGGTGACTAATCTGGTCAGAACCATTAACTGGCTTAAGGAAGAAGGCCTTTGGATCGTTGGAGCCGCTCCTCAGGCTAAACAGCTTTTGTATGAGGTGGATTTCCGGACTCCAGTGGCCATTGTTATCGGTAGTGAGGGGCGAGGGCTTAGGCGGCTGGTGGCCGAATCCTGTGATATTATGGCCAGAATCCCCTTGCGGGGCCGAATTAGTTCCCTAAACGCCTCTGTGGCTGGGGCCCTTTTTCTCTTTGAGGTTGTTCGTCAACGTCTGGATAAGAGGAGCTGATGTTGCTCACCTTTTATCGAACCATAACGAAGATCTTTTATCCTCCGGTGGCACCCCTGATCCCTAAGCGCTTCAAAGACATAAAGGCCCTCCCTCTGGGCCCCTTTGATCTTTGGCTGCAGGCTGTCTCTGTGGGGGAGGTGGCCGTAGCCGAGGCCCTGGTGAGAGCCCTTAAAAAGGCATCACCCTCACTCAGAATTTTGCTAACTAGTACCACTCCTGCTGGTCTTAAGCGGGCCCGGGAGAATCTAGCTGCTGTGGTTAAGGTAGCTCCTTACCCTCTGGATGCCCCCCAGCTGGTAAAGGTAGCCTTAAGACGGGTATCTCCCCGGCTTTTTGTTCCTATAGAGACCGAACTCTGGCCCAATATGATCTTTGAGGCCCGAAGGCATGGTGCCAGAGTCATTCTGGCCAATGCCAGGATCTCGCCTTTTTCTTTTCCTCGCTACCAGAAGGTGCGTTCCCTGATGAAGAGGCTCTTCAAACGTTTTGAGGCCTTCTTGGCCATCTCCGAGGTACATGCTGAACGTCTTAAGGCCCTGGGGGCTCCAGGTGAAAGGATTTTTATCTGTGGTAACGCCAAATATGAGGGGCTTCTTGAGGGTAGGGAGCGATGTCATCTTCAGCACTGGCGAGATCTTCTAAGGGTTGGCCATAGGGAGGCGGTCTTTGTGGTGGGTAGTCTCCGTCGGGGGGAGGAGGAGGCCCTGGCCCAGGTGATCAAAGCCCTTCAGACTAGCCTTCCTGGTCTTTTGACCATAGTGGCCCCCAGACATCTTGATTGGTTGAAGCGTCTCAAACAGGCCTTTGAGGCTTGGGGGCTTTCGGCCCAAAGGCTCTCAAGCCTTTTCTCTGGCCATCCTCGAAAGGCCCCGGTAGTTATCATCGATGAGATTGGTCATCTTTTCTGTCTTTATGGTCTAGCCCAGGTGGCCTTTGTGGGGGGAAGTTTGGTGGCTAAAGGGGGGCAGAATCTCCTTGAGCCTGCGGCTTGGGGGGTGCCAGTCCTTTTTGGCCCTCACACCGAAAACTTCGAGGATGCCCGAGGTCTTTTGGAGGAAAAAGGCGGGGGACGGGCGATCTCCAGCCCTCAGGAACTGGCGCAACTGGTCCGGGAGATTATTACTAATTCTTCCCAGACCCCTTCTGGGAAGGGCGCCCTTGAGGCCGCTAGGGCGGCCAGCGGGGCGGCCTCAAGGCAAGCGGAGTTGATCTTGAAGATCCTTCAGCGGACCTGAGCCTCGAAGCGAAACTCCTTTTTCTCCCCTGGGGCAAGCTCAAGAGGCAAGTGAGCCATGACGGCCAAGGCCTGGATGGTCTTTTCGTAACCTGATTCTGACTGAGATATGGTCTCTACCGGGAAAAACCAGACTGTAGCCCGGGGAAAAGAGAGCCGAAGGCGGCTGGAGACAGCTTGATCCTCGATGAGAAACTCTTTGGCTTCCTGGATTGACCAGGCCTGGCTGAGAGGCCTTTCCTGCCCCTCGAGGTAGATTTTCCCCTTCCCATAGGCAAGGGCCGCCGGGAAAAGGTTAAACTCTACCCCAAAGCGGCAGTTTATTCTTTCAGAAGAAAGATTCTCGAGTAGGTAATGGGCTTCAATCTCCCTGCCTCCCTGGAGAAGGCGAAAATGTTTGGTGAGTCGAAGAGGACGCCGTGGAAGCCCAGGGGGATAGATTCCCCCCTCGCGGGAGAAGATAAGCAGATTTTTTTCCCGCCGGAAGCCAAAAGGCTGATTAGCAAAGTCTCCCCATTCGCCAAAATCACACCTTTTGAAGGCCTCCAGATCCCTGAAAGGATCAAAAAAGTGATCAACGAAGCTATGTCTTCTGTACCAGTCGTAAGCCAGGGCCCCTAAAAGTTCTGGGGCCAGATCTTTGGGAAGATTATGGATGCTAAAGACCCCTTCGCTGACTCCCTGGGTCGAAGCTGAGCTTCTGGAGACTTCCTCACGAAGGCTCTGATGATAGGCCTCTTCCCTTCGGGTAAGGGTGTTGAGATAGTTCGTGGTTGCCGAAAAGATCGTCCATTCACAGAGCTGGCCGCCATAGTGAGGCAGGAAGACCAGAGAGGCCTCTTTAGAATGGATAAATATCTCTGGACGGCCATCGAGGTTGACATCTTCGACTTCTATTTTAAAGGTCCGCTCTTTCCGCCTGACGGCACCTTCGGCCTGGGCCAATGAGGCCCAGACAGCCTGTCTTAAATGTGGCAAGTAGAGCCCGCCAAATATCCCGTGCCAGTAAGCATCGTTACACTGAGCAGCGAGGATGGCGAGCCTAGTGCCTTCTTCCCACTGGCCCGCCTGTCTGGTTAGCCGGCTGACCTGAAGCATTCGTTTGTGGAGATGATTGGCTTCGGGATACTTGACAAAAAAATTCTTCCAATGACCTCCTCTGATCAGACCTTTAAAACGTTCTTTGTCGTCACCGAGGCGCTTTAATAACTCTTCGAGCTCATAGATCCGGGGAGTGGGTAGTGACCATTCCTCCATCTCCATATAAGAGGCGGTTGGAAGATAGCAGAGACCCTGAGGGGGGATCCTCTTGAGGGCCTCTTGATAGGTAAGAAAAGAAATCAGATCCTCTGAAACCCACTTCTCCGTAGCCTTGAGGAAATCCTTAAGCCAGCCTCTGCGATAAACCCATTCGGCTGTTCCGGGCCAGGCACCGAACTTTTCTCCATCATCAAAATAGATAAACATCTGGCCTCCCCGGAAGCGGACATCGTGCAGATAATTCTCCAGATTCTTCACCGGCCAGAAGGGGATAGCGTATCTTAAGGTCTCATCAATGGGGAAAATAGCCAGTTGTTTGCCTTCACTTTCAGTAAGATAGTAACCGTAGAGCTGGCGCTTCTCAAAGCCGGAGACGATGAAATGTCGATCATCGACTACGACATATTCGATACCCAGATCGACAAGGTCTTCTATGATCTGGGATTCCCAGACTCGTTCTGTCAGCCAGAGCCCAGTGGGGAGTTGTCCAAAACGACGGCGGATATAATCCTTGTGGCGAAGGATCTGTTCCTTGCGATCATCGCGGCTAATGGCCGCTAGCACCGGTTCAAAGAAGCCCCCACAGACCAGTTCTACCTGACCTGCTGAGACCAGCTCCCCAAGGGTATCGATCGCTTCTGGGGCCTTCTTTTCCCACCAGGAAAGAAGGATACCGCTTACATGGACGGCCAGACGGAAGTGAGGGGCCTCTTTTACGGTCTTTAAAAACGGAAGGTAGCAGCTTTGGGTCAACCTGGCGATGACGTGGTCAAAGTTGCCTAAGGGCTGGTGATTGTGGATTCCGAAGACAAAGGGCAAGGCCTTCATGGAGATCTCCTTAGCTAAGCTTGAGTCTTTCAGATACCCCGAAGATTTTCATACCAAAGTATAGACAGGGCGGGCAAGGTTTAGAGTTTTATTATTTTGGCTTTAATCCTTTCTAGCTCCTCGCAGAGGATTTTCTGAACTTTTCTGTCCTCAAATCGGAATCCAGAGACCAGTTTGAGGCTTGGCCACGAGAGTCTCTTAAGCCCCCAGAGGCATCGTCTTCTGGTTTCTTCCAAGCTGTTTCGGGTCGCATAAAAGGGTAGGTTGACCTCAAAGAAGGAGAGGCTGTCGGCCTCTTTGAGAAGATTAGACCGGGGATCCCCGCCTTTTTCGTGCCTTTTTACCAGCCGGCAGACCTCCTGGATAAAGGCCTCTTCAGCCCCGCAGGCCTTCATGATCTTTTTTAGTATTTGGGCACTGTTGGCTGCGTGGGCCTCCTTGAAGGCCTCGTAGCTGGGAAAATCCTCTCTTTTTACCTTTTGAGCAGCCATGGCCCTTTCAATGTCATGGCCCAAGGCAGCGATTTTCAAGGCCTCGTCGGCCTTTGGGCAAAGATGAAGAAGCCACTTGAGGGTGTTTTCTGCATGAAGGGGGTCTTCCGGTACCTGTGAGGTAGCCACTGTCTTCCGGATGCGCTCTTGGATACACTCGATGACGCGTTCAGAAATCCTTAACCTTATAGAAAACAAAGATCCTCCTTAAAACCTCACCGTTCATTATCGTGGCCAGGAGGGCCAGAGTGGCCGTTATCTGGCCGAGAAGAGCGCCACAGAAAATCAAAAAAATCCGGATATCCCGGCCAATCCTTAAGATCGAGGGGATCCGGCTTTGTTTTAAGAGTTCATCATAGCCGGGGGCCGTATAGCTGACCATGAAGGAGCCAACAAAGGCCCCAAAGGTAAGACCTAAAAGGAGGTTGTCCGGTCGATGAAGATACTGGCTGAGGCTGAAGCCTAGAATAATCAAGGCGTCGGCATAGCGGTCCAAGACCCTGTCCAGCCAACCTCCAAAAGGACTCTCCAGATACTTGAGCCTGGCAACTTCCCCATCGCAGCCATCGATGATTGAAGCCATCTGGGCTACGATCCCCCCAAGAGCCAGGCTGGCCTTGAAGGGAAGGCAAAAGATTCCAGCTGCCAGCAAGGAGAGAAAGAAACAAAAAAGACTGATCTGATTAGGAGAGATATTTCTATTGAGGAGAAACCTTTCGGTGATCAGAAGAGAAATGGGGCGATTGAGATATCGGGCCACAGGACCATCAGTTGGCTTCTGGCGGACGCTATCCAGGAGGGCTTCTTTGGCCCGTCGCCAGGCAGTAATGTCGTCTACATCTATCCAGAAACGATCACCAATGTCCTTTGCTAGAAGTCTTCCCCTTTGGGCCAGAAGCCTCATGGCCGAGGCCAAACGTCCGTCTTGATTGCGGGCGAGGCTCTCTTCAATGGCCTCAAAAAGGGCCGCTGAGCAGTAAAAAAGACCGGTATCAAAACCGTTGTAAGGGCTTATGTCCTTGCCGATGTCAAGGATTATGCCTTCTGTGGAGATTAAGACTTTGGTGGCCTCTTCGGGATCAATCTGCGGGTTGTCAAGGCGACGATCAACAGCCAGAATAACCTGTCCTCCTCGGGGCGGGGTCTTTAAAAGATCCCTGATGATGGCCTCATCAAAGAGGTGATCGGCCATTAGGAGGAGGAAGTTTTCCCCACCGACAAAGGATGCCCCCTTGAGGGCGGAGAGAGCATTTTCTTCCTTCCAATGATCGTTGTAGATAGCGGTTATCTTGAGACGCCGGCGGCGGGAAAGATCCCTCAAAAAGGTCTCTATCTCTTGGGCCCGAAAACCGGTCACCACACAGAATTCATCAACTCCGGCCCGGGCGGCGGCCATGATGACCCTTTCAAGCAGTGGTAATCCCAGAAGGGGGACCAGAGGCTTTGGCTCTTTAAGGCTGGCCAACCTGATCCCCCTTCCAGCAGCCAGAATAATGGCCTTCATCTTTTTTCCCTCCGGATAAGGGATAAGGGAAATATCTTTTTCGTCAAGAAAATAGGCCCCTTTTTTCTAAAAGGGCTTCGGCTATGAGAAGGTCTTCGGTAGTAGTGACCTTGAGGTTGGATAAAGAGGAGCAGACTATAGCCACCGGGATCCCCAGAGCCTCCAGGAGCCCGGCCTCATCTGTGGCCACCAGTCCCCGGGTCTGGGCCCAGGAAAAGGCTTCTTTAAGAAGGTCAATCCTGGCTGCCTGTGGGGTCTGGGCCAGGAAAAGGCGCTCGCGATCCAAAGTTCTCTTTATCAGCTGGTCTTCGACTTCTTTTACTGTATCCCGGACCGGGCAGGCAGCGATAGCTGCCCCTGTTTCTCGGGCCTTCTTTAAAACCCTGATGATGAGATCTACCGTGACCAGAGGACGGGCGGCGTCATGGACAAGGACTATCTCGGTGCCTTCGGGAAGGGTCTTAAGCCCTGAGAGAACCGACTCCTGCCGGCTGGCCCCTCCGGGGACCACCGCAAAGATCTTCTTCAAGCCCGCCTGTTGGATCAAAGCCTCGGTCTTGTCAAGGTACTCCTTGACGACGGCAATGATCACAGTGTCTACCATCGGGCAGGCCTCAAAGACTTCCAGACAGTAGAGAATGAGGGGCTTGCCTGCAACCTCTAAGAACTGTTTCGGGATCGGGGCCCCGAGGCGGCTCCCAATGCCTCCTGCCGGGATTATGGCGGCAATCATTAATCCTTCTTTTTGCCATTTTGCCGCCTGGGGGTCAAATGGCCCTCGTTGAGGGCTATGGTCAGGGCCAGGCTAAAGGGAAGGCGAAGGTTGTCATCCCCAGGGCCAAGCCTTTCGGCCAGGGTGGCTACGGCGGCTACCCTGGCTGGTCTGGAAACCTTAAGGGCCTTAGCCGTCAACCAGGAGGCTCCAAAGGCTGCCAAGGAGCCGATGAGTGATTTGCCCTGGGCTCCCTTAAGTCGGCCAGCCATCCCAGCCACCGGGTCGGCCACAGCAGAGATAATTATGGCTGGTTTGGCACTAGTGCCAAAAAGCCTTCGGGCTAAGCTGGCCGAAAGCAGAAAGAAACTAGCCCCAGAGGGCCGATCCCTTTCTTTAGGACGTATTACTGGCCGAAAGAGACCAAGAACGATCCGATTGAGGTGGGAGAACCTTAAGCGCAGAAGGTCTAAAGAGACAAATACAGTGCCTAGGAGATATAGATCTTTAGGCTTCAAAAAAGCTAGAGTCCCAGCGGCGATTAGATGAAACAGGCGTCTTGGAGCCTCGATAGACCTTAATGATAAAAAAAGGGGGGTAAGGTGGGCCATAAGCCGAGTTCTGTCCTCCTTTTGTTTAAGGAGTTGCGGTCATTCATCTGGGCGACCGGTTACCCGGCCGCTCTAGCGACCGACCCGGAAGCATCGGGCGGGCCACCCTCAAGCGCTTCCCTACTTGGTCTTGCTCCGGGTGGGGTTTGCCGTGCCTGTCGTGTTACCACGACAGCGGTGGGCTCTTACCCCACCTTTTCACCCTTGCCAGCCGGAGCCGGCGGTCTATTTTCTGTGGCACTTTCCAGGGGTTACCCCCTCCGGGCGTTACCCGGCACCCTGCCCTGTGGAGCTCGGACTTTCCTCTGGGGCCTTAAGCCCCAGCGACCGCAGACCCACCTTACCCCGAAGAATTCTTTTCTTTTATGGCCAAATTAGCCAGCCGATCAGCCACGGCATTTAATTCTCGGGACACATGCATTATATCTACAGCCTTAAAATGACGCAAATAGGAGAGGACCCTCTGATAAAGGGGCTTGAGATTCGGAGCCTTGACCCGATAGTCTCCTTTTAGCTGTCGAACCAAGAGTTCGGAGTCAAGCTTGATGGTCACCTTGGGGGCCGAAATCCTGGCTGCCTCCTCCAAGGCCAGAATGAGAGCCAGATATTCGGCTTCATTGTTGGTCTTGTGCCCCAGATAGGCTTTGATCTCCCGAAGGACTGCTCCGGTTGCCGCATCAAGGATTATCGCTCCTGCCCCCGCCTCCCCTGGATTGCCCTTTGCAGCCCCGTCGCTGAAGATAATCAGCTCTTGGGGCTTAGGCCTCACCGCAGATGTCCTTATAGGTGTCTTTATGATAGATGATTCGCTGACAGAGCGGACACTCCATCAGCCGGTTATCCCTCATAAGCTCATTATAGAGTTGGGGAGGGATGTTCATGTGACAGCCCTCGCAGACGGCATCGTTGACCGCACAAACAGCCAGCCCTCCCCGGCGGGAGCGAATAAAATCGTAGCGCTTCAAAATGGGCTGGGGGACGTCTTTGGCAATTTCCTCCCGCCGCTTCCAGATCTCTGCCCTGCGAACCTCAAGCTCCTGGATCATGGTGTCAAAACGGGCCTGTTCCTCATCAAGCCTCTTTTGGGCAACTTGGAGGTCTTCTTCCTTTTTAGCCACTTCCTTCTCCAGACGCTCACTTTCCTCCATGAGCTTAAGGATTTCTTCTTCTCGAAGTTTATTGGCCTTTTTGATTTCTTCTATCTCTTTAAGCAGGGCCTGATACTCTCGTTGGGTCTTTACCTGCATCAGCCGGGACTGACTCTTCTTAAGGTGCAACAGCTCCTGTTCTAGTTCCTCATCTAGGGCCTTTTTGCGCCGCTGGGTCTCTTCGAGAAGGGCCTTGAGATCTTCCAGCTCCTTGGTCTTTTCTTCAACTTCCTGACGGGCTTCCTCCAGTTGTTCGGGGTTTTGGGCCTTCTGGCGATCAATCTGGAGTATCTCCAGGTCGACCATCTGTAAACGGATCAGGTTTTTGAGTTCTTCCAACAAGCCTGACTAGCCTCCTTCGTTTTTATAGTATTGAAAAGGGCTCTCCTCCCCTAGCTTCTCCACCTCCACGGCCTCTCCTGAAGAGGAAAAGCGCTGGCGGAGATAAGCCACCATAGGGGAGATGATCACCCTTTCGGTCTCAAAATGACCGGCATCAATCAAGGATAGCCCAATCTCCTGGGCGATGAGAGCCTCGGAGTGTTTTATCTCTCCGCTGACCAAGCAATCAGCCCCTTTTTGAGCCGCCAGCCTGATGAGAGAGGATCCAGCCCCCCCACAGACTGCTATTCTTCTCACAGGTTCCTTGGCCTTTAGGGCCTTGAGCCCCGGAGCCGAGAGGGCCTTGATTACCCGGAGACAAAAATCCTCAAAGGAAATGGGCTTTTCCAGCTCCCCCAGACATCCGTAACCCAGCAGAGGGCTCTTGCCCTTCAGCGGATAGACGTCGTAGGCGATCTCTTCATAGGGATGGACTTTTCTAAACCTTTTGAGGACTCTGGTTATCTCTGACTCAGGGAGCAAAACTTCCAGACGCCATTCGGCTATCCGACTAAGGACCCCAGGTTCTCCCCGAAAAGGACGGGCCTTAAGGGGGCTGGTAAAAGTGGCCTCACCCAGGGCCCCAAAGGAGCAGTGATAGTAGTGACCAATGCGGCCAGAGATTTCGGTCCAGAGGCTCTTCCTTACGGCCTCCTCATAGCCTTTGGGGACAAAGACCACCAATTTACAAAGATCGGCCTTGCTGCCCGGAGCCAGGACCTCTAAATCCTTGAGCCCCAACTTTCTGCCCAGGGCAAAGCTGACCCCTTCAGGGATTTGATCCAGATTGGTATGCAGACTAATTATGGCCAACCCCGCTCGAGCCGCCTCCAGTATCCGACGGGCTTCGGGATCCGTAGCCTCAAGTTTTTTTAGGGGAGAGAAGATTAAGGGATGGTGGGTAATCAGAAGGTCTGATCCAGTCTGGATAGCTGACTTGATATTGGCTAAGGAGGGGTCAAGGGCCACGGTGATCTTTTTTACCGGTTTGTTAGGGTCACCCAGCTGGAGTCCGACGTTGTCCCAATCCTCTGCTAAGGGGAAGGGGGCCAGATCCTTAACCAGCTCTACAATATCTCCAACCGTAAGTGCCATTGTCCCTCAGAAAAGCTGGACACAACAAAAAAGGTGCAGCCACACGGTTGCACCTTTAAAAACGCCTCTGGTGGGCCCAGGAGGATTCGAACCTCCGACCTTCCGGTTATGAGCCGGTGGCTCTAACCAACTGCGCTATGGGCCCAGGCAAAAAATTATAATTAAGACGATAGTTTTTTTCTGTCAAGTAAAGGGTTATTCAACAAAGCTGCGCAACTGACGACTCCGGCTCGGGTGCCGCAGTTTGCGCAGGGCCTTGGCTTCGATCTGTCGAATTCTTTCCCTGGTGACCTTAAAATCCCGGCCGACCTCTTCGAGGGTGTGTTCGCAACGCTCTCCAATACCAAAGCGCATCCTCAGGACTTTTTCCTCCCGCGGGGTAAGGGTGGCCAAGACCTTACGAGTCTGTTCAATAAGATTGAGACTGATGGCTACTTGATCTGGCGAAGGAACCCTTTTGTCCTCGATGAAGTCCCCAAGATGGCTGTCTTCATCGTCTCCAATGGGAGTCTCCAGGGAGATGGGCTCTTTGGCTATTTTTAAGACTTTGCGGACCTTTTCTACTGGTAGCTCCATAAGTTCGGCCAGTTCCTCTGGGCTGGCTTCCCGACCAGTCTCCTGAAGGAACTGCCGGGAGATCCGAACAAGTTTATTGATGGTTTCAATCATGTGGACGGGAATACGGATGGTCCGGGCCTGGTCGGCGATGGCCCTGGTGATAGCTTGTCTGATCCACCAGGTGGCGTAGGTGCTAAACTTATAACCCCGCCGATAATCAAACTTCTCCACTGCCCTCATCAGGCCGATATTGCCTTCCTGGATAAGATCCAGAAACTGAAGCCCCCGGCTGGTGTATTTCTTTGCAATAGAGACTACTAGGCGGAGATTGGCCTTAATCAGCTGATCTTTACCCCATTTGGCCTTGTTCAGGCCAGCTCGGATTCGAGCCGCCAGCTGAAGGAGGGCCTCCGGAGACAGGGCCGTTCGCTCTTGGATGGCCTGAAGATCCTTACGGGCCAATAAAAACCTGGCCCTCAGGTTCAAGAACTCATCGGCTGTCAGCCGGAGTTTACCGGCAACTTCTTCTATTTTGCGGAAATCGCCATTGGTGTGGGTGAAGACCTCTTCTAGACGTTTGAGTGATTGACCAGTCTTCTGCTTACACTGAGCAATATGATCCAGGGCCTTTCGGACTCTTCCCTCTAGGTCTAGCACCGGCTTGGTGAGCCGATCTATACATCGTTTGTCTAGGCGTACCTCCTGGAGTTCCTTAAGGATGGCTTCTCTGGCCCGCCGTAGTCGATAACGCAGACGCCGGCGTTCGTTTCGATCTTTGGCCTTAAGTAGTCCTTCCCAGGCCTGACGACAGGTTGGCTCATGCCGGGCCACGGCATCAAGGACCATTAAGACCTTCTCCTCCTTAGCCGCCCCCTGTTCGTTACTGTCGTCTTCGTCTTCAGTGTCTCGAACGACCTCCCGGAGTTTTAAACGACGCTGGCGAAGCTCATCTCGGATACGGACCAGCTCAGCCATGGTCAGAGGAGATTCCAGGGCCGCAGCCAGGGCTTCCTGCTCGCCTTCTTCGATCATCTTGGCGATCCGGATTTCATCTTCTCGGGAAAGGAGCGAGATGACCCCCATCTCGCGGAGATAGATCCTCACTGGATCAGAGAGCCCAGCTGTTCCGTCGAGAAGAAGCTCATCTGGCTCCTCTTCCACCTTTTCCAGGCCAGAGATCGGCTCTACCGGAAGATCAAAGCCTTCAAACAGGTCGGCTACCTCCTCCAGGTTGCTACTGCCACTGGCGATTTCATTGGGGATCTTTACTTTGATCTTAGAGGCATTTTCCGGAGAAAGGAGTCCTTCGATCTCTTCAAGATTTAGGCCTTTGGTGAGATCTGCCATAGTTCCTCCTTTTTATCCGGCCTGCTGAAGACAGAGGCCTTGATATTGTTTAAGGAGCTGGACGGCCAGCTCCTGATGACCTTCCTTTTGGGCCCGTCGAATCTCTTCTAGAAGTTCCCTCTGGCGCTGTTTATTCCTGAGGCGACGAAGACAATCCTTAAGCTCTTGGGCCATCTTCCGAGGGTCAACTTGATCATCTAGCTCTTCGGCCAGGATTAAATCAGCCCAGAGCCGGGAGAGATTTTCGTCCTCAAAGAGTACGTCTTCAGAAGAAAGAGACCCCTGGGCTGAGAGGGCCTTTAAAGCCTTATAGAGCTCCAGATAATCTCCTTTGAGAAACTCCTCCGGGGCTAGGTCCAGAAAATCATGGATATATCGAGGATGGTGGACCAAAAAAGCCATCAAACTCCGGCTGAAAGGATCGCCTTCTAAAGGCCTCTGTGAGGGTTCTGATTTAAGTGGACCTCCATTTTCAAGACTACGATAGATAAGGGCCGGCCTTAAAGAGAGACGCTCTGCCAGCTCTTCAATATAGGAGGCCTGTTTTATGGGATCGATAAGGGCCTGGAGAACAGGGCGAAGTTCCTCAACTACAGCAGCCCGGGCTTCAGCCCGCCCTCGATCTCGGTGGGCTTTAAGGGCCATATCTACCAAAAAGGGGAAAATTTCTTGGGCCTGGCTAGCTAGCTCCAGAAAGCCTTCCTGCCCCTGTCTGAGGACAAAAGAATCTGGGTCCTCGCCTTCCGGAAGGACGACTACCCTGGGGAAAAGGTTCTCGTTGAGGAAAATAGGAGCGGCCCGCAAAACGGCTTTTAGGCCAGCCGAATCACCATCGAAGACCAAATACCAGTCTTTGGCGTATCCTTTAAGGAGCCGGACGTGATCTCGGGTAAGGGCCGTACCCAGAGTGGCTACCACATTAGCCACTCCGGCCTTGGAGAGAGAGAGAAGATCAAAATAGCCCTCGACGATAAAGCCGAGACCCTCTTCGCGGATTCGAAGCCTGGCTTCATAAAGACCGTAGAGCAATCGGCCCTTGTGATAGACTAGAGTCTCGGGTGTGTTGAGGTATTTTGGATCGCCTTGGCCCAGGATTCGACCGCCAAAGCCGACCACTCGGCCAGAGAGGTCACGAATAGGAAAGATGATCCGTTGTCGGAAACGGTCGTACCAGCGGCCGGAACGCTGAGCCACAAGGCCAGCTTGACCAGCAAGCTCTAGATCTACCCCAGCGGCCCTGAGGACCTGAACCAAAGCATCCCAGCCTTGAGGGGCAAAACCCAGACGAAAGCGCTCTATGGTCTCCTCATCAAGGCCTCGGTCGGCCAGATAGGTCCTGCCTGGAGCTCCTTCAGGGGAGTTCTTAAGAATTTGGTGATAGTAGGCAGCGGTGCGCTCGTTGAGGGAGAGAATTTTATCCCGTAAGGCCGCCTTTTTGGGGGATTCTTTATCTGGCAGGCGAATACCATAACGCCTGGCAAGTTCTTGGGCCGCCTCCGCAAAACTCAGGTTCAAGAATTTCATCAGAAAAGTGAAGACGTCGCCACCGACTCCGCAACCAAAGCAATGAAAGGCCTGCCTTTCCTCACTTACCGTAAAGGAAGGGGTCTTTTCAGCATGAAAGGGGCAGAGGCCAACGTAGTTACGGCCTCGCTTCCTCAAAGAGACGTGCTCGGAGATTACATCCACGATGTTAGCCGTGGCCTTAATCTCCCGGATGGCCTCAGAGAAACCACTGTTCATTAGTTGCCTCCCAGGGCCAACTCCACCACAGTTACCCCGGCACCGCCTTCATGGCGCTCTCCCGAACGGAATCCAGCTACTTGGCGGTGTCTTTTGAGATGTTCTTTGATAGCCTTGGCCAGGCGACCAGTGCCTATCCCGTGGACGATAGTCAACTGAGGCCTACCGGAGACAAAGGCCCTGTCCAGGACCTGATCAATGAGGGGAAGGGCCTCGTCGACAGTAAGGCCGATGACATTGAGTCGAGAAGGTACCTCACTTGGTTCCTGAGATCTTACCCGCCAACCCTCGCCTTCTAGGGGGAGTGGACCAGGCCCCATGTCTTCCTGAGGAGGGGCCAGATCCCCTATAGGCACCTCGGTCTTAAAAAGACCCACCTGGACTAAGGCCTTGTCCCCCTCAATCTTAAGACAGATCCCTCCCCGACCAAGGCTGGTTATATAGACCGGATCACCCTGTCCGGGGGAGAAGCTGGTCTCTTTTTTGAGGCCGAGGACGGCCATCTGCCCCCGGGCCTCTTGTTGCCACTCTCTGGCCAGGGTTTGGTAGGAAGCTCTAATCTTCTCAGGGGAGACCCGCCGCCGTTCAAGAGTCCTCAGCCAGGCCTTGAATTCTTGACTGGTCTTCTCCAGAAAGTGCCTAAGACGTCTTTCAAAGGCCTCTTGGAGATGACGTCTTTCTTCTTCGAGCTGGTGTTTTTGGGCCTGAAGACGGAGCCGGTCCCTCTCAAGGCCTACTTTCAACTCCTCTAGCTCCTTTTGCTTTTGGGCCAGAGCCGTCCTTTCTTGCTCAAGAGCAGAGAGCAGGGAGTCGATCTCTTCTCCGTTGTTTGAGAGATAGTTGGCAGCTTGCTCAAGTATCTCCAGAGGCAGGCCAAGAGCCACGGCCAGATCAAAGGCCCGGGAACGTCCAGAGAGACCGTAAATAAGCCTATAGGTTGGACACCCGGTCTGTTCATTGAAGCCCACCGAGACCGGAAGGACTGCCGGATTTTGGAGCCCGTAGGCCTTAAGAGCCTCATAGTGGCTAGTGGCAATGGTCCAGGCTCCCTGATGGCGGAACTGGTCAAGAACAGCCATCCCCAAGGCTGCACCCTCGGCAGGATCAGTTCCCCGGCCAATCTCATCAATAAGGATCAAGATCCCCTTTCGAGCTAAGGAGAGGAATTCCTTGAGACGGAGGAGATGGGCCGAAAAAGTGCTTTGATCCTCAGAGAGGTCCTGTTCATCGCCGATGTCAACCAGAAGGTTGGAGAAAAAAGGCAATTCACTGTCCTGGGCGGCGGGGATGGGAATACCGGCCTGGGCCATGAGAACAAGGAGGCCCACGGTCTTTAGGGCCACAGTTTTGCCTCCCATGTTAGGGCCGGTGATGAGGACGGTAGCCTGATCTTGGGGGAAAAGGAAGTCGTTACGCACCGCCCTCTGACCATCCCTAATGAGGAGTAAGGGATGGACGGCCCCCTTCAGGCAGATATCCCCTTGCTCGTAGAGTTTGGGGACAGAGCCCTTAATCTTCTGGCCCCACCTAGCCTTAGCAAAGATGAGATCAAATTCTCCCAAAATCGAGAGATCGGTCCTGATATCTGGGAGATGGGGCCGGATCCTTTCTCCAGCCTGGGTGAGAAGCCTTTCGATCTCCCGTTCTTCTTCATGCCCCAGCCGGTGAAGCTCATTGGTCAGCTCAACGACCTCTAACGGTTCGATGTAGACCGTGGCTCCACTCTGAGATACATCCTGTAGGATTCCCCGCAAGGCTCCTCGGGCCTCGGCCCGAATGGGGAGAACATAGCGACCATTGCGGACGGTGATGAGCTCTTCCTGCAACAGACCACGTTGGGCGGCCTTTTTCAAACAGGCCCTCATGGCTTCGCGAATCCGTATCTCCAGGCCGGTCTTCTCCTGGCGAATCCGTTTGAGAAGCTGACTGGCGCTATCCCTTAGATTGTCGCCTTTTTCGTTGAGGAGGGCATCAAGGTAAGAGGAGAGATCCTTAAGAGGGGCCAAAGCGCGGCTGAGGTGGTAGAGGCCTGGGGCCTTGCGTTTCAGGGGGCCAAACTGCTTTCTTACTCCTAGAGCCCGCCGCAAGGCCAGACGTAGAAAGTGAAGTTCTCGCGGGTGGGGAATCCCGCCCGGACGAGAAATCTTAGCCAAAAAGTCATCAAGAGGGACAAGACCCTCGACCTCAGGGCTGATCCCCTCCTCAAGAAGCTTTATGGCCTCTTGGGTATAGATTAAAGCCTGTCTGGCAGCCGGAAATGTAGTCTCCGGTTGAAGGCTAAAAGCAACCTTTTGGCCTAAGGGAGAAGAGGTGAGGGCTGCGATCAACCTGCAGACCTCACCGAACTCCAACTTGGCCAAGGTCTCTTGCTTCATGAACGCGGCCTTCCGAAAGGGTCTCCCCTTCTGGCCAGCTCCTTTTGGGATTGGGCCGAACCTTCGGCCTTTAAGATTTTAGAAATAAAAATTAGCCACGCTGATAACGCTTCATGCGTTTGAGCATCCGCTTTCGAGCCGCCAAGATCTTCTTCTTTCTCTTAATGCTGGGCTTCTCGTAGAACTCCCGCTTCTTGACCTCTGAGAGAATCCCGGCCTTTTCACACTGCTTCTTGAAGCGCTTCAGGGCCTGCTCGAAGGGTTCATCTTCCCTAACAATAACACCCGGCACTCAAAACCCTCCCTCCATTAGAGATTCTAAAACGGCCTCATATTAACATCCCTCAGGGAGCTGTCAACAATGCCTGCGAATGAATCCTCATTCAGAAATGATTTCTATCAAGGAGTTGCTGCAAGGCTTTAATCAGAAAATGGGGGAGCCTTCTGAGGCGTCCTTTCTGATCTACCGGAGCGTGGACGGTGTAGCCAAAACACAGGAGCTGAGAGTCTCTTTCGATATGATAATGAAAGCGAATGCTTGCAGCTGAGATCCGTTCTAGGGCCGTTTTGATCAGGACCTCATCGTCATAGCGGGCCGGGGCCCGATAGCGGCAGAAGGTCTCGACTACCGGAAGTATGAGTCCCTCTTCTTCTTCAATCTTCCGATAGGTGAGGCCAGCGGCTCGGAGATATTCAGTGCGACCAATCTCAAAAAGGCGAAGATAGTTACCGTAGTAAACCACGCCCCCACAATCGGTGTCTGCATAGATAATGCGATAGCTGGTCTGCCAGACAGGCGGCCTGAGATCAAGCTTCACTGCTCTGGGGGACCTCCTGGGTGGTTTTCTCAATGAACTGGGCCATTAAGGCCTCTCCTGTCTGATAGAAAACTCCGGCTTCTTTGGCCGATTTTTCACCGAAACCGTGGATTCTCTTGATCCCTGGCTCTCGGCTGTCGTAGATGGCAAAAGGCACCGGGACTGAGGCGTGGGTCCGGAGGGAGATGGGGGTGAAGTGATCGGTGGCCACCATAATCTTGTAGGCTTCAAAATCGGCCATACCCTCAAGAATGGTTTTTACCACCTCTCGATCGAAGGATTCGATGGCCCTGATCTTCTCTTCCAAGAGGCCCTCGTGACTGGCTTCATCCGGAGCCTCTACATGAAGGAAGACAAAATCAAAATCACCACCTAAGGCCTTGAGGGCCGCCTCGGCCTTGCCTCGATAGTTGGTATCAAGGTAGCCAGTGGCTCCAGGAACCTCAATAATTTCAAGCCCGGCACAGATACCCAGCCCCTTGATGAGGTCAACAGCGGCTACCACCGCTCCCTTAAGCCCGTAGCGTTCCAAAAACGGCTCAAGCCTGGGGGCTCTTCCTTGCCCCCAAGGCCAAAGAGAATTGGCAATGGGTTTGCCTTCTTGTCGACGGCGGTGGTTTATCGGATGCCTTTCCAAAAAGGCCATGGCCTTCAAGAGGAAATCCCTTAAGACCGGCTCTTCTTCATAGACCTGCCAGGCCTCGCTAACATCTCGACCGATGAAGTCATGGGGAGGGTAGGTCTTGATACCCTCTGGGCCTCCTCGCCAGACAAGAAGGTGCCGGTAACCAATGCCCGGATAGAGTTTAATCTTTTCGCTGGGAAGGGCCTCGGCCAAGTCCTGGATAAGGGCTCGACCCTCCTCACTGGAGATGTGTCCAGCGCTGTAGTCCAGCATAAAAAGGCGGTCTCCCTGACGCTCCAGGGTGACCAGATTACAACGGAAGGCAACGTCTTCTGGATTCAGTTTTACTCTCAAGCTGGCGGCTTCAATGGGACCCCGACCAGTATAGTGCTCCGTGGGGACATAACCCAGAAGGGAGAGATTGGCCACATCGCTTCCAGGTTCCATACCCTTGGGAATGGTCCTCACCAGCCCCAGCTCTCCGTGCTGGGCAATATAATCCATGGCCGGGGTATGAGCAGCCTCAAGGGGGGTGCGGTTGCGAAGCTCGGCAAGAGGATAATCCCCCATGCCGTCACCCACAAGGAGCAGATATTTCATGGCCTTCCTCCTGCATCCATTTCTCCGGTAGTGGTTACCTGAAAGACAAGAAAACGTACCAAATTTAACATAAACTATCGACCCCCATGATCAAGACAACAATATCCACGGCCCTCAGCTCCCTAAGATCCTGATTAATCTGGTCGCCTCTGTGACTACATCCAGTCGGTCTATCTCTGTTAGGGCTAGGCGGACGTCAGCCTCTTTGGCCTCGTGGGTGATCATGACAATAGGGACTGAGCCCCCTTGGTCCCGACCCTTCTGGATGACAGAGGCAATGGAGATCTGGTGTTTACCTAGGATGCCGGCAATCTTGGATAAGACCCCCGGCCTATCTACCACCGAGAATCGGAAGTAATACCGACTGAGGACCGATTCCATGGGTAGGATGGGGAGAGAAGGGCCACTGAAGGAGGGGGGGCCGAGTCTGGTCTTCTTTTTCCGGCGGAGGCTTCTGGCTAGATCAATGATATCCGCGCAGACGGCACTGCCGGTAGGGTGGGCCCCGGCCCCAAGCCCGTAGAGGAGAATATCTTCTACGGCGTCTCCGGTGATATAAAAGGCGTTGTGGGCCTCTCGGACGCTGGCCAGCATGTGTCCCTCCGGAACCAGGGTCGGATGGACCCTAACCTCGATGCCTTCTTTTATCTGACGCGAAATGGCCAGAAGTTTTACCAGAAAACCGAGCTCTCTGGCAAAACGGATATCAAGCGGTTCGATGGTTTGGATCCCCTCTATGTAGATATCTTCGAGGCGGACCCTGGTGTCGTAGGCCAGGGTGGCCAAGATGGCCAGTTTATGGGCTGAATCGATCCCTTCAACATCAAGGCTGGGATCGGCCTCGGCAAAACCAGCTTCCTGGGCCTCGGAGAGGGCTTGGGCAAAGGAGAGATTGGCCTCAGTCATACGGGTGAGGATGTAATTGCAAGTACCGTTTACGATGCCCAAAATGGAGAGTATGCGGTTTCCTGCCAGGGCCTCACGCAGGGTCTTGATAATGGGTATTCCCCCGCCTACACTGGCTTCAAAGCCGATTTCTACTCCGGCCTTCAGTGCCGTCTGGTAAATTTCTTCACCGTGTTCGGCCAAAAGGGCCTTGTTGGCCGTAACCACACATTTGCCTGCCTTGAGGGCGGCTAGTACGTATTGCCGGGCCGGCTCAAGGCCACCGATCAACTCGACGATAATCTGGATCTCGGGATCCTCAAGGAGTTCCCCGACCGAGTCGGTCAATATCTCTGGAGAAATCTCCAGCGGACGGGGGCGGTTGATGTTCCTTACGGCGATCTTTTTGATCTCTATCGAGGCTCCCAGTCGCTTCCTAATGAGGCTCCTGTTGCGCCGGAGGATCTCTACCGTGCCGTTTCCTACCGTTCCCAGGCCAATGATACCGATCTTTATTGTCTCCATGATCTCCTTCCGTGTCCGATTCAGGCCACCTCGGCCAGGGCCAATCTCTCGGCCCATCTCTCATGAAGGATCTTTTTTAACATCTGATGCTCGGGAAGGGAAAGCTCTGGATCCTTCTCAATGATGCCAAAGGCCTCCTCTCGGGCCTCAAGGAGGATTTTGTAATCCCGGACAAGGTCAGCCCTTTCAAACTCAGGGAATCCACTCTGTCTGGTGCCCAGAAACTCCCCTGGGCCGCGGATCTTTAAGTCTTCTTCGGCGATCCGGAAACCGTCGGTGGTCTGACACATCACCTGGAGCCTGCGGGCTGCCTCTGACCCTCGGGCTACTTTATAGGCGATAAGAAGACAATAAGAAGGGCGGTCGCTTCGTCCAACTCGTCCCCGGAGCTGGTGAAGCTGGGAAAGACCGAAGCGTTCGGCGTGTTCAATGACCATTACCGTGGCCGTAGGCACATCAATCCCCACTTCGATAACCGTAGTGGCTACCAGGACTTGTATATCTCCAGCCTTAAAGGCGGCCATTACGGCTTCCTTCTCAGCAGGACGCATCTTTCCATGAAGGAGCCCTACCTGATACTGGGGAAAAACCTCCTCCTGGAGGTAACGGGCACTCTCAGTGGCGGCCAAAAGGTCTATCTTTTCGGATTCCTCTACTAAGGGGTAAACCACATAGGCTTGGTGGCCCTTTTTTAGTTCTTCGGCTACCAGACGATAGGCTGAGAGCCGCTCTCGCCCTCGAAAAAGCTTGGTGGTCACGGGGCGTCTGCCAGCAGGCATCTCGTCAATAATAGATACGTCGAGATCCCCATAGATGGTCAGGGATAAGGTCCGAGGGATAGGAGTGGCTGTCATGACCAAGGTGTCAGGCTGTAGCCCCCGGGCCTTCTCCCTAAGGGCGGCCCGCTGCAGAACGCCAAATCGGTGCTGTTCATCAATTATAACCAGACCGAGCTTCTTAAACCTGACCTCCTTTTGGATTAAGGCATGGGTCCCTACAGCCACCTGAACGTATCCCTTTGCCAGCCCGTCGTAGACGGCCTCCTTTTCTTTGGGGGAGCGGCCGCTGGTCAAAAGTTCAATGTTTATCCCGGCCAGACCAGCCATCTGGCGAAAGTTAAGATAGTGCTGTTCGGCCAGAATCTCGGTGGGGGCCATGATGGCCACTTGATAACCATTGTCAACGGCCAAGAGGGCTGCCAAAAAGGCGACTACTGTCTTCCCGCAGCCGACGTCTCCCTGAATAAGACGATTCATGGGAACAGGGCGGGCCATGTCCCGGCAGATTTCTGAAAAGACTCGCCACTGAGCCCCAGTCAGGCGGAAGGGAAGGCCGGCCAGGAAACGCTTCACTAAAGGACTCTCTGTTTTAAAGGCAATGCCTGGTTCAAGGCCGTAGCTCCTCTTACGCAGGGCTAGTCCCAGTTCCAAGAAGAAGAATTCATCAAAGGCCAAGGCCCGGTGGTAAGGACTGCGCCCGGCATTAAGGGACTCCAGGTCGTCTTCTTCCCTGGGAAAATGGAGACCGGCTATGGCGGAAGAAAGGCTGAGCAGACGACGGCGGCGGCGGATGGGCAAGGGAATGAAATTTTGGATTAAAGGGGCATATTTTTCTACCGCCTCCTTGACAATACGGCGGACTACCTTGGCTGAAACCCCTTCGATTTGGGGATAAATCGGGACCAGGCGACGAACGTGGAGATCAACATCTGTCGCCTCCGGGAATTCTACTTCCGGATGGATCATCTCTTTGCGTCCAGAAAACGTCCTTATCTCCCCGGAGAAGATAACCTTTCGGCCCGGGGGAAAAGAGCGACGGAGGTCTGGCTCCCGAAAATGGAACCATTTGGCCGAGAGCATCCCGGTCCCATCAGAGACAACTACCTCATAGACCCGGCGCCGACGGAACTGAACTGGGCCTGAAAGGATCACTTCCGCCTGGACGGTAGCCCTCTCTCCCACCTTGAGGGCTCCAATGGGCCTGAAAGACCGACGGTCTTCATAGGACTTTGGAAAAAAGAAAAGAAGATCAGCTATGGTTTCAATCCCTCGAGAAGCAAATTTGGCTGCTAGCCTAGGGCCGACACCCTTTAGAGAAGTAAGGGGTTTATTTAGCTCGCCCTGCATCCGGAGCCATTCTTCTTTGCTAGGGGAAAGAGGCTCTTCCTCAAGGAAGGCTGGTCCGGCCTTAAGGTCCGAGATGATTGAGAGGGCCTCGTCCAGGCGTTCCTGTTTTTCGGCCAGCGTTAGGTCTTCAAAGTTGGAGAAGAGTTCTTCTAAGCGCTTAAGGTGGGCGGTGGCCCAGGGGGGGATAAGCCCTTCTGGAAGGCCCTTTAAAAGATGCCGGATGGCCTCTTCTAGGCCCTTTATTCGGGAAAGCCTGGCAAAATTGTCTTTGGCTGCATAGTGGAGAGGCTTCTCAAGCTTTTTAAGGAAGGGACCAAGGCCCATAGAGGCAAAGTTTAGCAAGCCCCTCAAGGTTTGGCTACGGCCTTATAAAAAACAAGAAAGAAAAAAAGGGGGGCCTTAGGCCCCCTTTTTAATAGCCCTTTTAAGAAGGCCTTTAGAATTCGAACTCTACTCCGGCGCTTACCCGATACATATCATCGGCATCGGCCGGATTGGTCCCGTAGACATCAAGGGCATCGTCGGCAAAGAGATAGCCTGCAGTCAGGTTGAACTTAAGGCCTTTGTAGAGTTCATAGTCGGCGTAGAAATCGACTTCCCAGCCGATAGTGTCTTCGCCATTGCTGGCATCCTCGGCATACTGCATATAATTGATAGCCGCACAGAGGGCCAGCTTGGGAGTGGCCTGATAGTCGGCCCGAAGCCGATACATCTTGAATCCCAGGTCGTTAATATAGGGATTGCTGGTCAGGAAGCTGCCATCATCAAAGGTGGCATCCTCAAAGAGGACAACACTTCCCTGAGTATGGACCTCGATGGCCTGATAGTTCTCGATATCGCCATCATTGGGATTGTCATCCCCAGAGGCATACCAGAATTCAAAAGCAACCTTCATCTGGTCAGTCACCTTGTAGCCCAGGCTACCCTCAAAAAACCAAGCGTCGATATCCTTATTGTTGGCGTCGTTATCACCGGTCTGGTAGATGAGGTTGAGGCCAACATCGAGCCCGGCAACATCAAAACCACCATCGATACCCAGAGACCAGACATTCTTATCAGTGGTGGCATCCATGTTATAGACGGCAAAAAGGCCGACATTTAGGTTGGCAAGGGGGGTACCCTTAGGGGCAAAATCGACCCGGGCAAACCAGTAGTCACTATCGTTGTTGTTACCACTAGCAGAAGCGGTGTTTCCGCTCATATTTGCCTCGGTATTGTCGTCGTCCCTCATCCAGCCGAGCTGATAAGCAAAGGCCGTGCCTCCGAGATCAAAAGAGCCATAATTGCGGATACCGGCGGCCGTCTCATTCCACAGCCAGGGGTTTACCTCTACCCACTGGAGACCAACAGCCAAACGATTGCTGGAGGCAAACCAGGGGAGCTGGAAGTCAACATACATCATCCGGTTTTCGATCTCCGTGGCGTTGGTGGCAAAGGAAAGGGTGCTTCCGCCGTAGGTGGCGGTGCCGACCTCCATGGCCCAGACCCCTTTGATGTTGCCATCATCAGAGCTGGCCACTGTCCACAGACGGAACTGAAGCTCACCCCAGGTGTCATCGAGGTCCTTGTTGTTAAGCTGATCAGCTGCGGTCACTCCAGTGATAAGACCGGTGCTGTTGGTGGTCTGGATCTTGTTGCCGAACTGGCCGTGAACCTCAAGATTTACGGCCTGAGCACTAAAGGCCCCGAAAACGATCAGGGCCAAGGCCAAAACAAAAATCTTAAAACCCTTCCTCATGGCTGACTCTCCTCCTTTTGCCATAAAAATTTAGGCGCAAATTCTTAACTTAAAGTTTTTGAACAAAAGCTTTTCCTACTTCTCTGAATCCTTTGCTTCCCTCACCTCCTTTCTTTCGAAATTACCCCTCCTCATTATCTTGCGCCGTAAATTGTTCTAATCAGACAGATATCCCTATCGCACAATTTGACTTTAAAGTAAAGTTTTAATTTCCAGACCGGCGAGAAGATAATCCCTCTTTTCCTTTTATTCAAGAGCCTTCAGGGGATTACTGACTGAAGCATCAATCAGGATTCTTATTCCAAAAGAGGATTTGTGGCCATATAGGCACAAAAAGAACCGACACGGAGGTTTGGGGGAACAATTCAAGAAAAAACTTACAAAAATAAAAGGAGCAGGGGATTCCCTGCTCCTTTTGTGGGCAAAATGAGAGTGAAAGTTTAAACACAACCAGTAGGCTTGGGAAGTCCGGCCATCTTACAGGCTCCCTTACCTGGGCCAGAGGGGAAGAGCTCATAGATCTTCTTCAACGGATAACCGGTAACCTTAGAGAGCACCCGAACCATAGGAGCGATACCGTTTTTCTTGAAGTAGTCCTGGAGAACGTTGATTACCTTCCAGTGATCCTCAGTAAGCTCCTCAATACCCTCAAGCTCTTTCACATACTCTACCCACTCCTGACACCATTCTTCCATACCTTTAACCAAAAACCCATCTTCATCGACCTCAAAAGTCTTTCCTTTGTACTCAACAGTCGGCATAATTCCCTCCTTTTATATTGTTATGAGTTAAATTTTCCTGACTTTGTTACAAAAAAGGACTTAAAGGTAAAATCCTCATACTATAGCCCCCCTTGAATGTCAAGCGAGACCTGTCCGGCCTGCCAGAGGACTTCCAGGAGAGGAAGATGGGTCTTATCCAGTCGGAGACCAAGATTTTGAGCGTACGCCCAGACTTCTTTAAACTCCTCTTTCGTAATCGGGCGGTCGAGGGGAGGTGTCCGGGTAGCCTGCCACTGTGGATGATAGTGTCCCATCAGATTGAGATAGGTGTGAGGAGAGACCTCTTCGGCCAAAAAGCGCAGGATTTCAAAGGAGCCGGCCAAACCTCCAGGCAGAATCAGGTGGCGGACCAAGAGTCCCCTTCGGGCTAGACCATCCGGACCTATTGCCAACTCGCCTACTTGACGGTGCATCTCCAGGATGGCCCTTCGGGCTACATAGGGATAGTCGGCCGCTTTGAGGAGTCTTTTAGCAATCTCTTCGTCCCAGATCTTGAAGTCCGGAAGATAGATGTCCACGATGCCTTCAAGCTGCTTAAGAGTCTCTGGAGAATCATAACCTCCGGTATTGTAGACTACGGGGAGATCGAGCCCTTGTTCTGTCGCCTCAGCCAGGGCCTCAACGATCACTGGAACCTGATGGCTTGGAGTGACCAGGTTGATGTTGTGACACCCGCTTTCCTTAAGTTCAAGCATAATCTCCGCAAGCCTTCCGACTTCGATCTCCTCCCCCTGTCGGAGCTGGCTTATTTCATAAGTCTGGCAGAAGATGCAAGCCAGGTTGCAGCCACTGAAGAAGATCGCCCCTGACCCCTTTTCTCCTACCAGACAGGCCTCCTCACCAAAATGGGGCATATAGCCGGAGACAACAGGCCTGGCTCCCAGGCCACAGAAGCCTTGTTCTGCTTGGTGACGATTGACCCGACAGCCTCGAGGACAAAGCTCACAGCAGGCTAGGGCCTCCTTGAGCCTTTGGGCCCTAACCTTAAGGGCTACCGGGTCTTTGGGATGTTTCCTAACCATGGGTTGCCTTATTGGCTACCAGGGGTTTGAGTTTTTCCAAGTTTTCTCGGGCAAAGTCGATGTTTGGATCCAACGACAAAGCCGTTTCGTACCAGCGGACGGCCTCTGAGTAAAGACCCAGCTCCCGGAAGTTGGAGCCAATATTGGCATAGTCAATGGCAGAGGTTGGATCTATCTCTATAGCCTTAACAAAACAGGCGATGGCAGCCTCGTGTTCTTTGAGCCGGAAGTGACAGAACCCCTTAAGATTGAAGATCTCTTTGAGGCTATTGTTGTAGGTGGCAGCCTTCTCCAGGGCAGCGATAGCCTGGGACCAATCCTCCATTTCTTTATAGCAGAGGCCAATGTGGCAATAGATGTTGGCAATCTCTTCAGGTTTGGGATCAAGCTCAAGGGAGCGTTTGAAGGAAGAGAGAGCTTGATCATAGGCCCCCAGGCCCTCGTAGGCCACTCCCTGATAAAAGGCTATGTCAAACCGATTGGGGCATACCTCATCAAGGGCGCCAAGCCACTTGAGGGCCTCGGCCGCAGGGCGTCGTTCGGCCAACAGACGGGCCAGATGGAAGGGGACATCTATACCGATGGTCCGGTCACGGAAGTGGCTGCCTGGAATGACGGCATAGACCGCCGGGATCCCGATGTCGGGGTGGGTGATGTCCACCAGATAAAGATTGAGCCCGCTTTCTGAAAGGGCCTGGGTGAGCCCCTCAACCTCTTCTCGGAAATTATCGCTAGAGACATCCGGCAGATCGGAGAGATTGACCAAAGAGGGGGTGTCCAACACGTATTGGGCCTCATCCAGAGTGGCAAACTTGGGCAGGCCGCTTTCGGCGTACTTGCCATCGGTATCAAAATCCCCGGCCAGCTGGGCTACTTCTGTAAGGGCCCGAATAAGGGCTCGCTCCGGGCTAGTAGCCGTGCCGGCAGTATAGACAATCTCGCTTCGGTGGGGATAGGTGCTCGGGTCAATGGCCAGAGCACCTACCGAAGGGATCCCTAGACCAAGGCTGAAATCTTTCAGCCAGACCTTTATCCCTAGACGGGTGAAACGCTCTAACAACTCGGCACACTCTCCGGAGAGGCTTGCCGGATGGATGGTTGGGGTCCGTAGGGATTCATAGGTAATAAGTGATGAGACGTGGCGCTCAACTACCTCGCAGGTGGCCTGAACGGCGGCCTCGGCCATGGAGTTCCCGGCAGCCGAGCCATTGTATTCGTTGATCAGCCAAAACCAGAAGAAGGGGATGGCTACCATCTGCTGGCCCTTGGCATCATAAGCCTTGGTGAAATGGAAGGGAATCCTTGCCAAAAGATCCCGTAGGCGATCGTTAGAGAGATTCTTCTGGTCGTGGACAGCATGAAACAACTCCTCTATGGGCATGGCCTGAGGCCCTAAGCTGGCAAAGGTGGTGGCCTCAAAGGAGTCAGCCCGCTTGACAAAGGAAAAAAGGCTGAATCGCTCAACCAGTTCCATCAAGGCGCTGGCCTCGGCCTGAACCGGCTCAGCCCCTTTGCCCATCTGTTTGTGAAAGCCGGTCAGAGAGGCGGCCTCGGCTGAATAAAGGCTGATATAGACCGGAATTCCCAAGCGTCCTTTATCTATACGAACGATGTCCCGACAGATACGATACCCCTTTTCTTCCAGAATCCGGCGTACCCGATCAATAGTCTCGGCTGGCAGATAGACCTTATCGTACTTGCGCCCACTCTGTTTGAAAGAATCCTTTAAAAAATCCATAAACTAACCTCCAAATTTTGGTTATAGCTATAATTCTCCATTTTACCAAGATGAATCCTGATTCAGCCAAGCAAATCAAGATTAACTCCAAAAAACATAATAAGCAAGTTCTTTATCTTCAGGCTTATCATAGGCATCCTTAGGGGTCAAAGCTCCGGGGAGGAATCTTCTGAGAGAGGGCTACAAACTCGGCTGGTCCCAGAGCCTCGGCCCGAATGTCGGGGGCGAGACCGAGTCCTTTTAGGGCGGATTCGGTTTCTTGTCGGGGGATCCCGAGCCCTTTTAGGGCGTTGGCTAGGGTCTTGCGGCGCTTAGAGAAGGCCGCCTTAACTAAGGCTATAAACCAAGCCTCATCCGGTGGGGGGAAAGCCGGAGGTCTGAAGGTGATCTTGAGGACGGTGCTGGCCACCTTTGGTGGTGGCCAGAAGTTGGTTGGTGCCAGGGTCATCAAGGGTTTGACCTCAGCCCAAAGGCTCAGGAAAACGCTCAAGATTCCGTATTTTCGCCCTCCCGGAGGGGCGAAAAGGCGTTCAGCGACCTCCTTTTGGACCATGAAGGTACACCAGTTTAGTTGTTGGCGGGCCTTGATGAGAGAAAAAAGCAGGGGGCTGGTAAGGTAATAGGGTAGGTTGCCAAAGAGGATCAATCTTTCCTTTAGTTCCGTGGCCAACTCCTTCCAGCAGAGCTTGAGGATATCCCCTTGACGGAGGCTAACATTTGCTGGAAGTCCTTCTTTCCTGAGGGCCTCAATGAGGCCTTTGTCGATCTCGAAGGCAATTACCTCTCTGGCTACTTCGGCCAAGGCTATCGTGAGGGCCCCCAGACCGGCTCCCAGTTCAACCACCGTTGCCCCTGGTTTGAGCCCCGAAAGGACGACAATTCTCCGGGCCAAGTTTATATCTACTAGAAAGTTTTGCCCGAGGGGCTTTCGGGGCGAAAGGCCGTGTTTTTTGAGAATCTGTCGAGGGTTCATCTTGGAGAGAGTTTTTTTCGGACTGTTCGGCTAATCAGGACATAGGCGACTAACGCCGGCAGGCTGGCCAGTATTAGCCCCCCTGTCTGGAGGATGAGAAGAGTTTTGCCTCCCAGATGGAAGAAACCCCAGGCCGCTTTCAGAAATCCTTCTTCTTTGATGGTCTTGACCCAGCCCCCGATCTCCTCACTGCTGACCTCAATGGGGAGAAACAGGCGTCCCAGCCACCAGGCTAATCCATATTGGATGGGGATGGTTAAGGGATTGCTTACCCAGAGGGCTGCTGCCAAGGCAGCAATAATATTGGCCCGTATAATCGGGGAAAAAAGGAGGATAAGGGCGGTGTGGAAGGGGATGGTCGGGGTAAGACCGATGAAGATTCCCAGGGCTACCCCTCGGCAGAGAGTCTCTCTTTCGGCTCGAAGTCTTAGGAGACGAAGATAATGATAGCGGAAAAACCTTATGATTCCCCTGGTCAGGGAGTGAGAGTGACGGTTTAAAGAGGCCATTTTTGAGGGCCGAGGCCGCCTAACTAAAGACATATCTGGGAACCTGAGAACGGGCATAAACGTCGGCCTCAAAATCCAGGAGATGGCCAGCCTTTAGGAGATAGTAGCCGGCCACTCCGACCATGGCCGCATTGTCGGTGCAAAGATGTGGGCCGGGGATGAAGACGGCCAGGGCTTCTCTCTGGCCGGCCTCCTTTAGACTGGTCCGCAGTCGAGGATTGGCGGCTACCCCTCCTGCGAGCACAATGGTTTTAACACCGGTTTTCTTGGCGGCCAGAATAGCCCGTTCGACCAAGACGTCCACCACCGCTGCTTCAAAGCTGGCGCAGATGTCGTCTATGGCCAGAGGCTGGCCGCTGGTTTGCTTCTCTCTTACATACTGGACTACTGCTGTCTTAAGACCAGAAAAACTAAAGTCAAAAGGGGCTCCGTTTACCCGGGCCCTGGGAAAGGGGATGGCCTCTGGATTCCCCCCTTGGGCCCGAGAGCTGATGACCGGCCCTCCGGGGTACCCCAGCCCTAGGAGTTTAGCGACCTTATCAAAAGCCTCTCCGGCAGCGTCGTCCCTCGTCTGGCCTATGAGGCGGTAGATGAGGAAGTTCTCCACAAAGTAAAGGCTGGTATGGCCTCCAGAGACCACCAAAGCTACAAAGGGAAAGGTCGGGGAACCCTCCAGAAAGATGGCCAGGAGATGGGCGTGGAGATGATCAACTCCGACCAGGGGAAGATTGGCAGCCATGGCCGCAGCTTTGGCAAAAGAAAGTCCCACCACCAAGGCGCCCACCAACCCGGGCCCCTGGGTGACGGCCAGGGCATCTAGGTCCGAGATGGAAACCGAGGCCTCCTTAAGGGCCTCAGTGACCACAGGGACAATCATCTCCAGGTGCCGGCGGCTGGCCAGCTCCGGAACCACCCCTCCGAAGGGGCCGTGAAGATCCGTCTGGCTGGCGACAACCGAAGACAAAGCCCTCCGACCGTCTTCAACTACTGCAGCGGCTGTTTCGTCGCAGGAGCTCTCTATTGCCAGGATAAGCATTGTTTAAGAGGCCCTCCCGCGAACTAGGCTCTGAACCTTAAGCCTTAGCCCCTGAAGTCTGATAAAACCTTCGGCGTCTTTCTGGTTATAGAGTCTGTCGGCCTCAAAGGTGGCCAATTCTGGAAGATAAAGGGATTTAGGGGCCCTTCGGCCGACTACCCAAGCCCCACCCTTGTAAAGTTTAAGTCTTATGCGTCCGGTGACCCCTTTCTGGGTCTCTTCGATGAAGGCCTTAAGGGCCTCCATTTCCGGCGAGTACCAAAAGCCGTAATAGATGAGTTCGGCCATTCGGGGAATAAGGCTATCTCTTAGATGCATGACTTCGCGGTCCATAGTTAGGTGTTCGAGGGCTCGGTGGGCCAAGTGAAGGACCGTGCCCCCTGGAGTCTCATAGACTCCCCGACTTTTGATACCCACGAAGCGGTTCTCGACCATGTCTACCCGGCCTACTCCATGGCGGCCGGCGATCTCGTTGAGTCGGGCAAGAAGGGCTGCTGGAGCCAGAGGTTCTCCGTTTACGGCTACCGGAACCCCGTCTTCAAAGTCAATCTCCAGATATTCGGGGGCCTCGGGGGCCTTCTCTGGAGAGACGGTCAACTGGAACATATCTTCGGGGGGTTCGGCCCAAGGATCCTCAAGAATGCCTCCTTCGTAGCTTATGTGGAAGAGGTTGGCATCCATACTGTATGGTTTTTCTTTGGTTACCGGGACCGGTATTCCATGTTGCCTAGCATAGTCAATGAGGTCTTCCCGACCGCGGAATTGCCACTGGCGCCAAGGGGCAATAATCTTGATCTCCGGGGCCAGGGCCATATAGGTGAGTTCAAAACGGACCTGATCGTTTCCTTTACCTGTGGCCCCATGGGCTACAGCATCGGCTTTCACCTCTCGGGCAACAGCGATCTGTTCGCGGGCGATAAGGGGTCTGGCCAGAGAAGTCCCCAGGAGATAGCCACCTTCATAGATGATATTGGCTTTCAAGGCGGTGAAGACAAAATCGGCAACAAATTCCTCTTTTAGATCCCGGATGATGACCTCTTCGGCCCCGGTAGAAAGGCCCTTTTGCCTTACCGCCTCCCAGTCTTCATCCTGGCCGATATCGGCACAATAGGCCACCACTGGGCATTGGTAGGTCTCCTTGAGCCATTTAAGGATGACTGAAGTATCAAGACCTCCAGAGTAGGCGAGAACGATCTTCTTGGGTTTCATAGGATTAGTCTCCTTAATCGTTCGTTAGGTTTTGTCTTGGTCCAACAGCCATTCAAGCAGGGCCATGTGGAGCCACATCTTGTTTTCAGCCTGTTTCCAAACCACCGACTGAGGTCCTTCCAGGACCTCTTCGGTGACCTCTTCCCCCCGGTGGGCGGGAAGACAGTGGAGAAAGATGGCCTCAGGCTTGGCCTTAGACATCAAAGAGGCATTGACCTGATATGGGGCAAAGACTCTTTTCCTCTCCTCGGCCTCCCTCTCTTGCCCCATGCTGGCCCAGACGTCAGTATTGACCACATCGGCCTCGGCTATGGCCTCCTCAGGCCTGCGGACCAGCCGGATTTTCTCCCCGGCTTCGGTCTGGGCCGTCGAGAGGATGGAGGAATCCGGCTCAAAGCCTTCCGGACAGGCCAAAATCAGTTCAAAGCCCAGCCGGGCTGCGGCCTCGATCCAGGAATGAGCCACATTGTTGCCATCTCCCACCCAGGCTATCCTGAGCCGGCTGGGGTCTCCCTTTGTTTCCATTATAGTAAGGATGTCGGATAAGACCTGGCAGGGATGATGCTGGTCACTGAGGCCGTTGATTACCGGTATCTTTGACCATTGGGCCAGTTCTTCGATCACTTCCTGTCCGAAAGTCCTCACGACTAAAGCGTGGAGATAGCCAGAAAGCACCCGAGCAGTATCCTTAAGGGGCTCTCCCCGGTGGAGCTGGAGATCCCGGGTAGAGAGAAAGGTCGTCTGGCCTCCAAGGCGGTACATGGCGGCTTCAAAGGAGACTCTGGTTCGAGTGGATGGTTTCTCGAAGATAAGTCCTAGGATCTTACCGATCAGGGGCCGGTGGGGAAGGCCCTGTTTGAGGCGCTTTTTGAGATTAAGGGCCCGCTTAAGTAGATATAAAATTTCTTCTTTTTGGAGATCTAAGACCCGAAGGAAATGTCTGGCCATGGTCTGCTCCTTTCCCTGAAAATCTAGGCCAAAAGGTTCATGGCCTTAAGCTCGGCTATGAGCTCCTGGAACTGCTGGGGATAGAGGGACTGGGGACCATCAGAGAGGGCCTTGGCCGGCTGGTGGTGAACTTCGATAAGGAGTCCATCTGCACCTACGGCAGCAGCAGCCTTGGCCAAGGGGATGACCAGATCCCTTCTGCCAGCGGCATGGCTGGGGTCAACTACTATGGGCAGATGGGTCTCGCAACGGAGATAGGGGATAAGGCTTAGATCTAAGGTGTTTCGAGAATGGTTGGCAAAGGTGCGGATTCCCCTTTCACAGAGGATAATTTCCTCGTTGCCCTCAGCCATGATGTACTCAGCGGCCATAAGAAACTCCTCCACACTGGCGCACATCCCTCGTTTGAGTAAAACAGGTTTTCGGGCCTGACCTGCCCGGCGCAGAAGCCGATAGTTCTGCATGTTTCGGGCTCCAATCTGGATGATATCGGCGTATTCTTCTACTAGGTCGAGGACGTCGTGATCAGTGGCCTCGGTGACAATCAAAAGCCCGGTTTCTTCTCTAACCCGGGCCAGGATGCGGAGCCCTTCTTCACCCAGGCCCTGGAATGAGTAAGGAGAGGTTCGGGGCTTGAAAGCTCCGGCCCGGAAAACCCTGGCCCCGGCCTCCTTTACGGCCCGGGCGATGGTCAGGGCCTGTTGCTCGCTCTCTACAGCACAAGGGCCGGCCATAAGTACTAGCCCTTCCCCGATGGTTACCCCGTTTGGGAGAGCAATCCGGGTAGTCTCGGGCTTCATCTCTCGGGAGACCAGTTTATAGGGCTTAGAGACCGGGATGGCCTCTTTTACCCCCGGAAGGTCCCGAAAAAGTCCCGGATCTATCGGACCTTTATTCCGCAGGACACCAATGGCCGTTCGCTCTCCGCCAGGGATGACTTTGGGCTCCCAGCCATGGGCCCTGATGACCTCAACAACCCGTCTGATCTCTTCCTCCGTGGCCCCTTTGGCCATGACCACCAGCATGACTTGCCTCCCCTTCTCTTTTAGAGCCTTTCAAAATACCCGAAAAATATTCCAAAGATAAGCATCTCTGAAGGGGAAAAATTTCTTCCTTACAAAGATAATGGTTTATGAAAAAGGGAACTCTCTATATGATTGACTTCTTTAAGGTTTCAATCCACCGTAGAAAGGGCAGTCTCTTCGTGAAGAGGTGGGTCTGGTTGACGGTTTTCCTGATTATCCTTTGGGGGTGCGAGGAGTTTCGGGATCAATCCATAAAAGTTGGTCTAGCAGTAGATCTAAGCGGTCCCGGGGGGATAACTGGTGAGTATATCCGCAATGGTGTTATGCTGGCAATAAGAGAGATCAACGACTCTGGGGGCATAAACGGTCGTCGTCTTAAACTGATCATCAAAGACGACGGAGGAACCCCACAGGGGGCCTTGGCTGCCGATGAGCAACTGGTGGCCCAAGGAGTGGTGGCTGTCCTCGGCCATTCTACCTCTACCCCTACAGTGGCCGCCCACGCCTTTCTTTCTTCCAAGGGTATTCTCCAGCTTACGGCCTATGCGAGCACCTCGGAGCTTTCAGGAAGAGATGATCTTTTCTTCCGCACCTGTGTGGATACTCGTCTTTATGCCCGGGGCATTTCCCGCTACTTGGAAGAACGCAACTATAAGCAGGTGGTGGCCCTCCTTGATCTCCGAAATACGGCCTATTCTATGGATCTTTTTCGCCATTTAGTCATGCTTTTTTCGGGCAAGCTGGATTATGTCAGCTACCGGGGGAATGTGGTCCGTTCGGAGGAGGTTGTCAAACGGATTCTTTCTTATCGGCCTCAGGTGGTCCTCCTGCTCACAGATACTTACACCACGGCCCTTTTTGTCCAGAAGTTGCGAGCCCGAGGCTTCAGGGGAGACTTTGTGGCCACCATCTGGGCCCAAAGCCCGGAGCTTAAAGAGTTTGGCGGTCAGGCCGCCGAAGGCCTTAGGTTGATCACCTACGTTGCTTGCCAGCAACAGACCGAGGCCTATCTTGAGCTCAAGAAGAGGGTAAGCGAGCACTTGCACCATCCCCTTACCGCCTGGACGGCCACCGGATACGAGCTGGTAGAGATTTTGGCCCAGGCCTTAAGGACCTGCCCGGAACCAGAGGCCAGCTGTCTTAAAGAGGCCCTTCTCAAACAGACCTTTAGGACCGTCTTGGGGGAGGTCCACTTTGACCCTTATGGGGATGTCATTCGGCCCCTTTACCTTGTAGAGCTTAAAGACGGACACTTTGTCGATTTAGGGGTTATTAAACCATGAAACCCCTGACCACTTCCCTCCGGAATACCATCATTGTTATTGGCATCTTCTGGTTTGTGTTGGCCTTCATCCTCGTTTTTCTTGCCCAAAAGAGGGAAAGAGAGGCCTTCTATGCCACCTTGATTATCTCTCGGGTAGGGCTTTTCTGTGAGACCCTGGGGGAGTCCATCTCAGAGAAGATCTCAGCCATTGAACAGCTGATCAATCATTCTGGTGATAAACCGGAGGTTCTTTTTCAGGGTTTGGATTTTCTGCCTCCAGAAGACCTCTACTATATTCTTGATACCAATGGCCGCATTATGGCCATAAGGAAGGGCTATGAGGCCTATATGGGGCTTGATCTTTCCCGGGCCAGCTATGTCCGAGAAGAGTCTCGAGGGACGGAGGTCAGACAGTCGTTCTTCAGTCGTCATCCAGTGGTCATCTGGGTTTGGCGCTTGAGTCAAGGGGAGACCCTGGTGGTGGAGATGGATCTTAACTTTATTGCCCAGGTGGCCAATTCCTTTGAAAGGGCCCTTCTCGGTCGGGAAGGTACCCTTTTTGTCCTCTCCCAGACAGGCTCTGTGGTCTATCATCCAGAGGAAGAGATCGTCAACACCCGGCACAACCTGGGCTTTGAGATGGTTTTTGGTGGTCGGATTGAGGATCTAGGCCTCTCGCAGATAAGCTTTCACGGCCGGAGTTATTTTGCCTACAGTCGCAGGATCCCCTATGTGGCTGGTTGGCAGGCCTATTACGTCGTTCCGGTGGCCGATGTCTGGCGGGCAGTCTTCAAAGATACCTTTCTGGCCGGGGTGGCTATGGGAGGAATTCTGGTCCTGATCCTCTTCTCCATTCATCATCTTCTCTCCCGTCGTTTTTCCCATCCGGTAACCCGGCTAGTCGAGGCTATTGCCGAACTTGAGAAAAGGCCGACTGATGCCCTGGTGCCGGAGCATGTCGCCGGCCAGACCAGGGAGATCCAGACCATTGTCCGGGCCATAAATGATTTGGTAACCGATCTGCGGCGGGCCAATGAGGAGCTTCTGGCTTCAAAGGAAGGGGCCGAGGAGGTCAAAAACTTTTTAGAGACGATTATTGGCAATCTCAGTATAGGGTTGGCTGTTCTTGATCCTGATGGTCGCATACGGCTAGCCAATCCTGCCCTCTGCACCATGGTGGAAAAGGATGAGGAGGATATGGTCAATCGTCCCTGTTATCAGGCGATAAGGGGGCGGGAGACCCCTTGTCCGGAATGCGCCCTAGAAGAAGTGGCCTTGGGGAAGAAGAACGCCTCCCGAGCGATTATCTCCGGGACTCGAGGGGAGGAGACCTTCTACTATGAGGTAATCCTTTCTCCGGTCAGGGATTATTCTGGCGAAGTCCGTCAGATCATCGAACTTGTCCGCGACATCACCGAGATGAAGCGGGCCGAAGAGGAAAAAGAGGCCCTTCAAGCCCAGCTCATTCACGCCCAGAAGATGGAGGCCATCGGGCGTCTTACCGCCGGGATTTGTCATGATTTCAATAACATTCTCATGGCCGTAATGGGCAACGTTGAACTTCTTCTTTACAGTGTTGAAGAGGATGATCCGGCCTACAGGAGGCTCATGGTTATTAAGGAAGCGGTAGAGAGGGCCAATCGCCTCACCCGGGATCTTTTGGCCTTCTCCCGACGCCAAATCTTCTCCCCCCAGGTTCTGGATGTAAACGAGCTTATTGCCAAACTGGAAAATCTCCTTAAGCGAACCCTAGGGGAGGACATCCGTCTTAGGCTCAACCTGGCCGAAAGAATCTGGCCAATCAAGGCCGATCCTTCCCATCTGGAGCAAATCATCCTCAACCTGGCCGTAAACGCCAGGGAGGCCATGGTGGAAGGGGGAGAGCTTCTCCTTAAAACGGAAAACATTGAGGTTGATGAAGCCTGGGCCGAGCGTTACCAGATGCCTCCTGGGGCCTATGTGCGCCTCACTGTGACCGATACCGGCTGTGGAATTCCTGAAGAGATCTTGGACAAGATCTTTGAACCCTTCTTTACCACCAAGAAAGAAGGTACAGGGCTGGGGTTAGCGACGGTCTATGGAATCGTCAAACAAAACATGGGTCATATCAGTGTCTTTAGCCGTCCCGGAGAGGGGACAACCTTTTATATCTATCTTCCTCGGGCCGATGAGGCCATGGTTGTCGGTGAGGAAAGGCTGGCCGAGAAGCCCGTCCTCGGAGGACAGGAGACCATCTTGGTGGTGGAGGATGAGGAATGGGTGCGAAACCTTATCGTTGAGGTCCTCACTGCCCAGGGATACCAAGTCCTTTCGGCCGAAGATGGTCACCAGGCCCTTATGCTGGCTGAAAACCATTCCGGACCTATTCATTTGATTGTCTCCGATATTGTCATGCCTGGTCTAAAAGGTCCGGAGCTGGTCAAAAAACTTCGTCAGACAAGGCCGGATATGGCTGCTCTCCTTATCTCTGGTTATCCCAAAGACTCCTTTAATCTTGAGGCCATGGGACTTTCGCGTATCTCTTTTCTCCCCAAGCCTTTTGTCACCAAGGATTTCCTTCTAAGAATCAGGGAGATCCTTGATGCTTGTTCTTAAAAGAACTTTTTGATGGCCTTCAAGAGATCTTGATCCTTTAGATAAAGGACGGCCTTCATGCCCACGCCCTGGGCGGCCTTTAAGTCTTCCTCTGGATCATCGCCGATGAAAAGGGCCTCCTGAGGATGGATCCCAAGGCGGCGACAGGCCAGCTTCAGGATCCGGGGGTCAGGTTTGGCCACCCTGGCCTCACAGGCGGTAATAACCAGGGAGAAGTAGTCTTTTAGACCCCAGTGGTTGATCAGATCTTGGAGACGTCTGTCCCAGTTAGAGACGATGGCCAAGGAGATACTTCTGGCTCGAAGATAATCAAGAACCCCGTGGATTCCTGGGGCCAGACGAAATGATTCCCGGCGTCCAAAGGCCTGGTAGCCTTCTTTGAAGGCCTCTTCTAGGGTTTCATCTGAAGCCAGACCAGCCACCGTCTCCAGAAAAATCTGTTTCCAGATCAGATAGCAATTTCGGGGGGAAGGGATCCGGCGGAGATGGGGGCGCCACTTTTGCCAGGCCTGCCGGAAGCGTTCATTAAGGATCTCGGGCTCGGCCTTGATGCCTCTTCGGTCAAGGATCCGGGCATAGATGTGTCCCACGGATGGAGAGACGTGAAAGATGGTCCCCTCGGCGTCAAAGATTACGGCCTTAAGAGAAATCTCCGAACCTCCTCAAGGAGATTGTCTTCAGGGGGTAGGCCCTTCAGTCTTGGGAGAATAAGGATGTTTTTGACTTTTCCTAGCCTGGAGATGGCTCGAAGGCTTTCTTCGGCCAGAAGGTCATCTTCGGAGAAGAAGAGATTATAAACGAGTCCGAGGACGGCAATCCCCCGGTGGTGCAAGGCCTCAAGGGTGAGAAGGGTGTGGTTTATGGTCCCCAGCTTGGCCGCTGAAACCACTACCACCGGGGCTTTGAGTTCGCTTATGAGATCGGCGATGGTAGCCTCAGGTGTGAGGGGGACAAGGAGCCCCCCGGCCCCCTCGATCAGAAGGAAGTCATACTTCCGGGTCAGTTCTCCGGCTGTCTGTCTGAGGTGTCCGAGATCAACCTTTTCTCCAACCAGGCGGGCAGCCATCTCCGGGGCGGCTGGATAGGGGAAGATATAGGGGCAGGTGAGTCGAGCCAAGGATGGGGGGTCTGGAGGAATCCCCATTAGCTTTCGATGGGCGAGGATGTCTTCCGGAGTGTCGGCCCCGGTCTGGACAGGCTTCTGGGTGATCACCCGGAGCTTGGCTTTAAGGAGGGCTCGGGCCATAATCCCGGTGGCCATGGTCTTTCCGATGCCGGTATCTGTCCCGATAACAAAAACGATCATCTTCTCTCCCAGACAAAAAGAAGGGGTCGATAGGTCAGGGGAAGGCCTCTGGGGGTGGTCCGCTCCTGATACTTAGCCTCCCAGGCCCTAAGGGCCTTGAGGGACCACCGGGGCGGCAGATAGCCAGAGGCTCCAGTGGCCCGAATGTGTCTTAAGATTTCCCTGGGAGAGTCAAAGTAGAGCCTTTTCTCCCAGGCTTTCTCGATCAGGGGTTGAAAAAGACCTCTGGCCAGGGATCGTATCTCTTCTGCTTCGATAAAGGTCCAGGGGCTCTGCCCTCCGGCTTCAAAGACCTCGACCATAGTTCCTGGTCCAAAGGTGGTAAAGGCCAGAAGCCCTCCGGGGGCAAGCCTCTGGGCTAAGGTCTCTAAGGCCTTATCCAGCTTGAGAAACCACTGAAAAGTGGCGTTAGAGAGGATGAGATCAGGATTTTTCCTGATCCAGGAGAGGTCCTCACCGTCTCCAACGACAAAAAAGACCGGAAGTTCCTTTAGGTAGGGGGCAGCCTGGAGCACGATGTCGCTTGCCAAGTAGGTGTCGATGGAGAGCATCCTTCGGGCTTTTCGGGTCAGCAGACCGGTTCCTGAGCCAATCTCTAAGGCCAGCTTAAAAGAGATCTGAAGATCGGCCAAGGCCTGGGTGAGCTCTTCGGCCATTTCTTCTTGAACCCAGGCCTGTTGATCGTAGAAGGGAAAGGCCTTGGCAAAACGGGATTTGAGCCGTTTTTTGAGGATCTTTTTTTCCATCTAGCTCAGGCCTCCTCGATGAGGGCAGCCAGGCTTGAGAAACGATAAAAAGGGAAATGTCCCCAGTCTCTTACCTCGTAGGCAAGGCCCATCTTCTGCCAGTAGGCCTCTTGGGATCTGGGCGGAATAATGCGATCCCGGCTTCCGATTAAAATTCGAGCCTGAGAAAGCTTGGGAAAGGCCTCTTTGAGAAGGGCGGCCCTTTCCAGTTCAGCTATAAGTTCTGGAAGCCTTCTCCGAAGGTCGACCCCGGTGGATCCCACCTGCTCCCCGGAGAACATGTTTGCCCAAAAGTCATCAAGGGCTTTGGGGCCGCGGCTCTTTAGGGCGACGAGGGTCCTTTGGAAGATGCGCGGCGGAATACCCCAGGCAGAATGGACAAAGGCCCCGGTGCCATTGACAAAGGTAAGGCTTGAGGCCCGAAGAGATTCGACCAGATGAAGAACCACTGTGGCCCCCAGAGACCAGGCCAGGATGTGGATTCTAGAATAGGAAGGAAGAGGGGGCAACTTCAGGCTCCGATAGTCGTAGATCATGGCTATATCATATGGCCCTTCGGCTAGGGATAAAAAGGGGCCTTCATCTAGGGCCCAACCGCTAAAGAAAAGAAGTAACTCTGGCTGGGCCTTTCGGGTCAGAAAGACCAGTTTCATCGAGCAATGACAAGCTCTACCAGCCCGGCCAAGTCCTTCCAGGTCATCTCTGAGGAAAGGGAAAGGCGCATTCTCGCCGCTCCCCGAGGCACTGTTGGCGGGCGGATGGGGAGGACGAAGAAACCTGCCTTCCTGAGCCTCTGGGAGACCTCTACGGCTGTCTGATTTTCTCCCAGAATAATAGGAACGATCTGGCTTTCCCCCAGGACGGGGTAGGGGCCTTGGGAAAGAGCCTCTCTTAGGCCGGTGGCCAGCTCTCGGAGGCGTCTTCTTTGGTTTGAGAGCCGGGGTAGTTGCCTTACGGCCCAAAGGGCGGCGGCTACTACCGGGGCCGGAAGGGCGGTGGTAAAGACAAAGGACCGGGCCTTATTGATCAGGTATTCTTTTAGTCCTTGTTCGATAATGGCAAAGGCTCCATAGACACCTAAGGCCTTGCCAAAGGTACCCACAATGATGTCTATGTCCTGAAGGAGATCCAGCTCTTCGGCTAGCCCCAGCCCCTGCTCTCCCCGGACTCCTATGGCGTGAGCCTCATCAACCAGGAGCATGGCCCCATAGTTGTCTTTGAGCCTGACCAGGGTTTTTAAGTCAGCCAGATCGCCGTCCATGCTGAAAATAGACTCGGTGACGATCAGGGCCCGGCGGAACCGGGAGCGTCTTTCCCGAAGGAGCCTTTCTAAGGAGGCCATGTCCCCGTGGGGGTAGCGATAAAAGGTTGCCCCTGAAAGTCTAAGGCCATCAATGAGACTAGCGTGGATGAGACGGTCAGCAAAGATGACGTCCTTTCGGCCCACCAGGGCGGAGATGATCCCCAGATTGGCCATGTAACCACTGCCAAAGACCAGAGCCGGTCGACCGTAAAGCCGGGCAAGCTCGTTTTCTAGGGCTTCATAAAGATCATGATTGCCAGAAAGGAGTCGGGACGCTCCAGCCCCAAGACCAAGATTGTGGACCACCTCAGCCACCCGACCCCAGGGAACTTGACTGGCCAGGCCCAGGTAGTCGTTGCTCGAAAGGTTCAGATACCAGCGCCCCTTGACCTTGACGTATGGCCCCCGCCGGGCCTCTACCGAAAGAAGGCGTCTTTTTTCCCCCCGTAAATCAATCTCTGCCAGTTCGGCCTCATATGCCTCCCAGGCCATGGATAATCCTCCTTATAACCTCCCGGCTTTTCTCCAATATCTCCTCTGCCTCTGAGGCAGTCAGACAAAGGGGCAAAAGCCAGTAAATAACGTCTCCCAGCGGTCTGAGGACCAATCCTTCCTTAAGGGATTCCATATAGATCTGAAACCCCAGACGAAGTTCGGTGGGGAAATTTTTTTTGCTCCCTTTGTCGGCTACCAATTCGATGGCCCCCACATAGCCGAGATATCGAATGTCGCCCACATAAGGCTCCCCGGCAAAGAGTTCCAGCAGGCGACGATGGAAGTGCTCTCTGGTCTCCTTGCCCTTTTCCAGTGGACGTTCTTTAGCAAAAAGTTTGAGATTGGCAATAGCTACGGCGCAGGCAAGAGGGTTGGCCGTATAGGAATGGCCGTGGAAGAAGGTCTTGCCAGCTAGATAATCGTCGTAGAAGGCCTCAAAGATTCGGTCCGTAGCCACGGTCAGGGAAAGGGGGAGGTAGCCCCCAGTTAGTCCTTTGGCCAGACAAATAATATCCGGGACCACTCCGGCCTGCTCCATGGCGAACATGGTCCCCGTCCGTCCGAAACCAGTGGCCACTTCATCGAAGATAACCAGGATCTCATACGACCGGGCCAGTCTTACCAGCCCCTGAAGATATTCTCGAGGATAGACGATCATGCCGCCGGCAGCCAGAAGTCGGGGCTCGACGATGATGGCGCAGATCTCTGAGGCCTTTTCTCTGAGGAGGTCTTCGAGGGCTGCCAGACAGGAAAGATCGCAGGCCGGAAGGGGAGCGTCTTGGGTGAGGCCTTTGTCTTTGCGATCCGGACAACGGTAACAATAAGGGGCCCTTGTCTTATAGGAAAAGAAGGTCAGGGGTCGGTAGAGTCGATGGAAGAGATCTATCCCCCCGACGCTTACCGCCCCCAGAGTATCTCCGTGATAGGCGTTTTCCAGAAAGATAAAACGGGTCTTTTCCTTATAGCCCTGGTTTTGCCAGAACTGGAAGGCCATCTTAAGGGCTACCTCTACGGCAGTTGAGCCGTTGTCAGAATAAAAGAAACGGCTGAGCTCCTCTGGTAGAAAAGATCTCAGTCTGTCCACCACCTCTACTGCCTCGCGATGGGTGAATCCAGAAAAATTTACATGATCAAGGCGTTCGATTTGCTCTACCAGGGCCTGGTTGAGGGCTGGATGACGGTGGCCATGGGTATTGACCCACCAGGAAGAGATGGTGTCATAGAGGATCTGGCCATCGATGGTTTTAAGACGCAGCCCTTCGGCTTCGACAATGATAGGAGGCTCTCGGTCTTCGTAGTCCTTCATCTGGGTGAAGGGATGCCAAAGGTGGCGTCGGTCTAAGGCGAGGATCTTTCCCTTGGTGTATTCTGACACGGCTCCTCTCCTTTATGGCCCCAGAAGGGCGGTGCTTGGGACTTGCAGCCTGGGCAAAAGGCTTCATAATGCCCTTGCCAGCCTGGCCTGGTGAGCAGGCATTATAACTAGATCTTTCCCAAAAGGGAGTCCTGGATGAAGATTTCTCAAGAGGAGCTTCGAGCCATTCTTTCGGGCAGGGCGCCTCTTCTACCCTGTTTGGAGGAGGCCCGCAAGGTCAAAGAGGCCCATTTTGGCCGCCGGATCGAGACTTGTGCCATAGTCAACGCCAAAAGCGGCCGCTGTCCTTCGGATTGTCGTTTCTGCGCCCAATCTAGTTCCTGGCCCACAAAGATCAAGGTCTATCCCCTTCTTTCGGCCGAGGAGCTCATCGTTCGGGCCAGAGAGGCCCGGGCTCAGGGCATTGACCGTTTTAGTTTTGTCACCAGCGGGATTTCCCTGAAAGGGGATGAATTTGAACGACTTCTAGTCGTTATTGAGAAACTAAGGACCTTTGTTCCGGAACTCACCCTCTGTGCCTCTCTGGGGTCTCTTTCTTTGAGCCAGCTTGAGGAACTTAAGGCGGCCGGTCTTGATCGTTACCACCATAATCTTGAGACCTCTGAGGAGTTCTATCCTCGAATCTGTACCCGTCAGAACTGGAGGGAACGCTTTGAGACGGTTCGGCGGGCCAAAAAGGTCGGCCTTTCAACCTGTTCCGGAGGGATCTTTGGTCTGGGAGAAAACGACGAGGATGTCTTGAGCCTCATAAAGGCTCTAGAGGAGTTGGAAGTCGATTCTGTGCCGGTAAACTTTCTCCATCCCATCCCCGGCACGCCCCTTGAGAAAGCGGCTTATCTCCGCCCCCTTCGGGCTCTGAGGATTCTCATCGCCTTAAGGCTTGCCCTTGAGGCAGTGGAGATCCGGATCTGCGGGGGCCGAGAGCACAACCTTCGTGACCTTCAGGCTCTGGCCCTTTTTGCGGCTAGTGGTCTTATGGTGGGCAACTATCTTACCACCAGGGGACGGGATCTCTCCCAGGACCGGGAGATGATCGAAGATTTAGGCTATTTTTCAGGCCTTCTTTAGGACGGCGGCAAAAAAACCATCCATCCCTTGCCGATGAGGCATGGTTCGGAAGAAACCCCGTTCATCAAGGAGATCAAAAGCGGGAAATGAAGTAGGCCTTTCCAGGTGGAAATCAGGATGGTCGGCCAGAAAAGATTCGATCAGTTCCTCACCTTCCTCTGGCTCCAAGCTACAGACGGCATAAACCAGACACCCGCCAGGCTTAAGGAGAGGGGCCACGGCCTCAAGGAGGCGACGTTGTCTCTGAGGCATGATCTCCAGATCTTCTGGACTACGACGCCACTTAATGTCCGGATGGCGCCTGATGACCCCGGTACCAGTGCAGGGGGCATCGACCAGAATACGATCATAGATGGCCGCTTTGAGTTCTTTTAGGCTCTGGGTGACGTCCTGATTGATAATGGTTACATTGCTTATCCCCAGACGATGGAGATTTTCCTTAAGGAGCCGAAGACGCCTCTGGTCAATATCCACGCCCTGGATCTGGCCCATATTCTTCATGAGTTGGGCCAGGTGTGTGGTTTTCCCTCCTACCCCGGCGCAGGCATCCAGGATCTTTTCCCCGGGCCTGGGGAAAAGAAGATGGCCCACCAGCTGGCTGGCCTCGTCTTGGACCTGGAACCAGCCCTGCTTGAATCCGGTAAGGTCGGTAACCGGCCGCCGCGGCCTTCGGAGGATTAGGCCTTCTGGAGCATAGTCGCAAAGTTTTACCTCCTCGGCTTCTTTCTTAAGAAAGGTGGCCAGTTGCTGGCGGCTCAACCGGAGGGTGTTTGTCCGCAGGCTCAAGGGGGGGATCTTATTGCTGGCAGCAAGGAGGGCCTCTGTCTCTTCGGTTCCCAGAAGGTTCAACCAGCGCCGGACCAGAAAAGGTGGATAGGAGTATCTGACCGCCAGATAGATGCTCAGATCGCGGTCCTTTTTGGGCCAAGGTAGCTGATCCTTCTCCCGGCAGATCCGACGTAAAATGGCGTTTACAAAACCGCTTACGTAAGAAGGACGGTCTTTAAGGAGGTTTACCGTCTCGTTTACCGCCGCCCGATCAGGGATGCGGGTGTAGAGGACCTGATAGATGCCCAAACGAAGGGCACAGACTACGCTTGTCTCCAGCCGATGGCGAGGCTTTTGAGAATAGGTATCGATGAGCCAGTCTAGGCTGGCCCGGTAGCGGACCGTTCCATAGACAAGTTCCATGACTAGATTGCGATCTCGCCCCTCAAGACCGGGGGCTTTTTTGAGGGCGTTGGAGAGGAGGTCATCGAGGGGGACCGTGGTCTTCTCAAAGCGGACAAGAACCTTAAGGGCCAGTTGTCTGGCGATGCTAAACATCAGCCGAGTCTGATTCCGGACTCCAGGCGATGGCCCCGGAGGAAATCGGCCACCGGCATCCTTTTGCGTCCTTCAAGCTGGAGCTCTCGGATCAAAAGAAGCCCCTGACCAGTGGCGATGAGAAGCCCCTCTTTTCCTATGGAGACGATCGTCCCCGGTGGGGCCTCTGTGGGGGCCTTGATAACCTTAGGCCGGAAGAGCCTTAAACGTTGCCCTTTAAGGAAGGTGTAAACCGTGGGCCAGGGGTCAAGACCACGGATGAGTCGGGCCAATTCTTCTGCCGGCCGGCTGAAGTCAGCCAATCCGTCTTCTTTTTTGAGTAAGGGAGCATAGGAGACCCCCTCAGCAGGTTGGGGCCAGGGCTTTAGATGGCCCTGTTTTAGACCTTCAAGGGCCTCAAGAATGAGTTCGGCTCCTAGGGCCGAAAGCCTTCTGGCCAGTTCCCCGGCTGTCTCCTCGGGGCCGATGGGGATGGCCCGGGAAAGAAGGACAGGACCGGTATCCATGCCTTCGTCCATCTGCATGATGGTTATCCCTGTTTCTTTTTCTCCAGCAATGATGGCCCAGTTGATGGGGGCTGCGCCCCGGAACTTGGGAAGCAGGGAGGCGTGTACATTAATACAACCATAAGGAGGAAGTTCCAGGAGGCTTGGGGGAAGGATCTGGCCGTAGGCAGCCACGACAATGACCTCAGGGGAAAGTTCTCTTACCTGATTCAGAAAGATCTCATCTTTGATTCTTTCCGGCTGAAGGACCGGGATTTTGGCCTCAAGGGCCATCTGTTTTGTTGGCGGTGGGGCCGGCTTCTTCCCCCGGCCGCGGGGTCGGTCTGGCTGGCAGACTACGGCCAGGACCTCATCAGGCCCCTCTATCAAGGCCTTCAGGATAGGGACGGCGAATTCCGGAGTACCCATAAAGATCAGGCGCCAAGATCTCATAACCCCATTATGCCCCAAAGGCCTGGTTAAGGCAAAGTGGCAAAAAAGACCTTTCTCTGGGATAATTTCTCTAATGAGGGAACTCGGAATGATTCGTAAGCGCTGGCGGGGACGTTTCCCGGTAGCCCTGGTCTTCCCCAATACTTACTATCTGGGGATGTCCAATCTTGGATTCCAGGTGGTCTATGGATTCCTTAATAGCTTTGATGAAATAGTCTGTGAGCGAGTCTTCTTTCCAGAAGATGGCCAGGAAATCCGTTCGCTGGAGTCGAATCGTCCCCTTAAGGACTTTCCAGTAATCCTTTTCTCTGTCTCCTTTGAGCAGGATTACATCAATGTTTTGAGAATCCTGGCGGCCTCAGATATTCCGCTTTTGGCGAACCAGAGGGCTAAAAATCCCTTGGTCCTGGCTGGAGGGGTAGCTGTTTTCATGAATCCTGAGCCCTTGGCCGACTTTATCGATGGTTTTCTTATCGGTGAGATCGAGGCCTTTGGTCAGGAGCTGGTAGCCTCTTTTATCGAAGGCTATAAGGGTGATGGTGAGGAGATCTTGGTCCTTCTCAAGGAGCGTCTTGCTTGCCTTTACGATCCCTCAGACTATGAACCGGTTTATCTCCCAGACGGAAGGCTCAAAGAGATGCGCTCACTTAAAGGGGGCCCTGGGCGTATTGTCCGGGCCATGGCTCCCTACCCTCCGACAAAGGCCCCTCACTCGCTGATTATCTCCGATCGGACTGAATTCTCGGAGACCTTTCTTCTTGAGGTGGGTCGGGGCTGTGGTCGGGGGTGTCGTTTTTGTGCCGCAGGCTATCTTTATCGTCCTCCTCGTCCCTATCCCCTTGAGGCCCTGAAGCGGGCCCTTGAAGAGAGAACCAGTGGTCGGGTTGGGCTCATTGGCCTGGAATTTGCCGATCGCCAAGAGGTAGAGGAAATCTGTCGCCATCTTCTGACCCAAGGGGTATCTTTGTCCTTTTCCTCCCTTCGGGCCGATGCCTTGACCGAGGGATTTCTTGAGCTCCTAAAGGCCACTTTTGTCCGGACGGCGACTATTGCCCCTGAGGCCGGGAGTGAAAGGCTAAGGAGGGTGATCAACAAAAATCTCTCCCAAGAGATTATCCTTGAGGCTGCCGAAAGGTTAGCTGAAGCCGGGATCAGGCACCTTAAGCTCTATTTTATGATCGGGCTGCCCACCGAAGAAGAGGAAGACCTTCGATCCATAGTCGAACTTGTCCGTAAGATTCGCCACCGGCTTCTAAAGATAGGTCGGGGAAGAGGCCACCTAGTTGATCTTCGTCTAAGTATTAACTGTTTTATCCCCAAACCCTGGACTCCATTTCAGTGGGTGGGGTTTGCCGGTGAGGAGCTCCTCAAACAGCGCCTTTTATGGCTTAAGCTGGCCTTAAAGCGGGAGCCCAACCTCTCTCTCACCTCTGATCTTCCCAAGTGGGCCCGGCTTCAAGCCGTTCTTGCCCGAGGGGATCGACGAGTCTCCCAACTTCTTCTGGCCCTCATCAAGGGAGGGGATCTAAGAAGTGCTTATCGAAGGGTGAACGTGAATCCGGCCTTTTATGCAGAAAGGCAAAGAGATAAAGACGAGCTTTTCCCCTGGGAGATTATCGATCTTAAAGTAAGTCGAGATTTTCTCTGGCAGGAATATCAGCGGGCCCTTTATGGGCGGTCAGGGCCGGTGTGTCGGCTGGGGCGATGTCGGTTGTGTGGGGCCTGTTCTACTTAAGGCCTCTCACGTTGTTGTCTTTTTAGCCTTAAGGTCATCACCTGACGCTCAAAGATATGCTCGATAAGTCGTTCTCGATCTTCCTCTGTCATCCAAATAAACTTTATTCCCAGACGGCTTAGGTCTCCATCACATTCTCCCCGAACGACCTCGCCGAAACAGCGGAAGAAATACATGGCCGGAAGGAGTCCGATTTCAAGCTCCAGTATCTGGCCCGGGGGGAACTCTTCATTTAGGGCCAGGCAGAGGCCGGCGGCGCTTATGTTGACCGGATAGTTCTGGTAGTTTTTTTCGATTTCTTCCTTTTCTATCCGGGCCAGAAGGAGATCCAGCTTTTTGTTGAGAAGGGAAAAGACCTGGGCAAGATCCTTGTCTTTTTCGCGCAGGCGTCTTAAGGCCTGATCGACAGCTCTGGTCAGTTGGGGGTGGGAAAAGGCCCAGGGCCAGGGTTGCTGGAGACCCTCTTCGTATTCCTTGATCCGCTGGGTGAATTCTTCCGGGCTTATCGGGCGGTATTTTAAAAGGATGCGGTCGTTGATCCGAACATATTCTCTTCTTTCTTCACTCATGGACTCCTCCTACCGTGGAAGGGGGCCCTGATCAAGAGCTCCGGAGAATACCTCTCTGGGCTCAAGGTTCGTAGGGCTCCCTTTCTGGATAAGGATGATCTCTACCCGGCGATTGGCCGCCCGGTGTTCCGGGGTATCGTTGGGATAAAGAGGTCGTGAGTCTCCGTAGCCGATGGCGGCGGTTTGATAGGGGGCAATGGTCTGCTGGGCCAGAAGAAACTCAAGGACATTGGTGGCTCGGACAGCGGAAAGTTGCCAATTGGAGCGCCAACGACTCCCAGGCCGGGGAGGAATATTGTCGGTGTGGCCGGCTACGAGGACCTCGCCGTCAAAGCCGGCCAAGGCCTGGGCCAGTTTGATAAGTACTGGGCGGGCTTCTGGCCTGAGGCGGGCACTCCCGGGGCCAAAGAGAATCTCGTCTTTAAGACGCAGGATGACCCGATCTTCAAGGGCCTCGATCTCTATTTCTCCCTTTATGAGCTCCAGTTTTATAGCGCTCCTCACCCTCTCCAGTAGCTCGTCAACGGTAAAATGGGGGGTAAACTCCTTGGATACTATGTCTAGGCCTTTGGGAATATCGTAGATGATCTCCTGACGCTGAACTCCAAAGGCATCCTTGAGAGAGCCAGCTACCTCCTTAAATCGAGCCACATCCATCTCTGAGAAGGAAAGAAGAAGGACGAAGAAGCAGAGAAGAAGGGACATCAGGTCGGAGAAGGTGGTCATCCACATCGGGGCCCCGCTAGGGCACTTCTTCTTCTCTTCGGACTGTCCCTTCTTCCCCATAGGATGATCCTTACTCGCCAGAGGTTCTCTTTTTAGGGGGCAGGAAAGTCATCAGAAGTTCTTCAAGTACCCTGGGATTTAGCCCCTTCTGGAGGCCTAGGACTCCTTCGACGATCAGGCGTTTGATGAGTTGTTCTTCTTGAGAACGCAGGGCCAGCTTGTCGGCGATGGGCAGAAAGACCAGGTTAGCCATAACCGCTCCATAGAGGGTGGTCAGCAGGGCGACAGCCATGGCCGGTCCAATGGATTTAGGATCACTCATGTTGGAGAGCATCTGGACGAGACCAATCAGGGTTCCAATCATCCCGAAAGCCGGTGAGGCGTCACCCATGGCCTTAAATAGGTTCTGGCCTATCTCATGGCGTTGAGCCGTAAGGCTTATTTCCTGGCCCAAGACCTCTTCAATAAAATCTGCCTCGTGGCCATCTACGCAGTACATAATGGCCTTTTTGAGGAAAGGGTTTTTGATAGGCTGTTTTTCCAGTTTAAGAAGTCCCTCACGCCGAGCAATGTTTGAAAGGGTGACCAACTCTTTGATGATATCCTCCGGATTTTCAATCTTTTTGAAAAAGGCGTTCATGGCCACCTTCATGGCCCCTAGGACATCTGCCAAGGAGAAACGGATAAAAGAAGCGGCCAGCGTTCCCCCGACGACGATAAGGATTGAGGGGATATTAATGAAGACCCCCAGGGATCCCCCAGCCAGAATGGCCCCAAAGAGAAGGATGACGCCCAGTACCAGACCAACTACCGTTCCGAGATCCATCTACTGCTCCCGTAATTAGTCCTGACTCTCCTGCTTTTGTAATAATCGGCCAGAAAAGGAAAAACCTTAGGCCTATGGAGGAGGGGAAGGGCTGTTGACGGAGGCGGCAAAAGACATTAAAAGAGCCGGTAAAATTTGGCTCTTCTAGCAAGGGCCTCCTTGCCCCTGATAGGGGGCCAAAAGACCAGAAGGAGGTTTGAGATGCCCGATTTACGCCGTTACGAATCCCTCTTCATCATCCATCCTGACCGCGTAGATGAAAAGGATCAGGTCTTCTCCCGTCTGAAGGAGATTGTGGAATCTTCGGGAGGACAGGTCATCAAGATCGAGGAATGGGGTCTTAAGAAGTTGGCCTATCCTATCCAGAAGAAGCGTCAGGGCTTCTATGTGCTTACAGAATTTGGGGGTCCTCCGGAGCTGCCGCGCTCGCTGGAGGCCTTTATGCGCATAGATGAACGGGTGGTTCGTTTTGTAATCGTCAAGCTTGATGATAAATTTGCCCCCGAAGCCGGGGCAGAAGCGGCTTAAGAGGAGGTAGTTTGGAATGCAGACCAGAAAAAGAAGGTTTTATCCGCGACGGAAAGTCTGTCGTTTTTGTGCCGATAGCAATCTAAAGATAGATTATAAGGACCCAGAGACCCTCAAGATCTTCATTACTGAAAGGGGAAAGATTGTTCCCCGGCGGATTACGGGCAATTGTGCCAAACATCAACGCCAGCTGACCACAGCCATCAAAAGAGCTCGGATAATGGCTCTTTTGCCGTTTGTGGCTACTTTGGAAGAGGTTTAGGGGGTTATTATGGAAGTTATCCTGAGAGAGACCATTCCCAATCTCGGCCAGCCTGGAGATATCGTCAGGGTGGCTGACGGTTATGCCCGCAACTATCTCCTTCCCAAGGGCAAGGCAATTGTGGCCAACCGGAAGAATCTGGCGGCCCTGGAGAAGGAGCGTCAGATTATCCTGGCCAAGGCTGAAAGGGAGCGTAAAAAGTTGGCCAGTCTGGCCGAACGCCTTGAAGGCCTCACTTTGACCATTGCCCAGAGGGTGGCCGAGGAGGATCGGCTCTACGGATCTGTTTCGGCCCAAGAGATTCTCAACGCCCTCAAAGAACAAGGTATCGAAATCTCCCGGCGTCAGATACTCCTTCCAGCTCCGATCAAGCGTCTTGGGGAATATGAGGTTCCCATTAAGTTGGGTGGGGCCACCGTGGTCAATATTAAGGTTGCCGTTGTGGCTCAGGAATAGCTGTGCCTCGGGCAAAAGGGAAGGAAAGTAGCCTTTTTCATCGTCTGCCACCTCAAAATATAGAGGCTGAGCAGTGTGTTCTGGGCAGTATCCTGATCGAAAACAATGCCCTGCTTAAGGTGGTGGAGATCCTGAAGCCGGAGGATTTCTACCGTGAGGCTCATGCCAAGATCTTCGCCACCATGCTCGATCTTTTTGAACGGGGCGAGCCCATTGACTTAGTTACCGTCCACAATGCCCTCAAGGACAGGGCCCAGCTTGAGGAAATCGGTGGGCCAGCCTATCTGGCTGAGCTAGCCGCCATTGTTCCCACTGCGGCCAATATCGTCCATTATGCCCGAATTGTCCGGGAAAAGGCAGTCTTAAGGGAAATCATCCGTAAGACGACCGAGATAGCCGCTTCCTGCTATGAAGAGGCCGGAAGCGTTGACGACATCCTTGAGGCTGCTGAACAGGCCATTTTTGAGGTCTCTCAGGCCCGGATCAAACAGGCCTTTTACCCCCTTAATCGGGTCATAAATGACAGTGTTCGTCATATTGAGCGCCTCTATGAGCGCAAGGAGCTAATTACCGGAGTCCCCACGGGATTCCATGACTTTGATCGTCTGACGGCAGGTCTTCAGCCCTCTGATCTGATTATCATTGCCGGGCGCCCCAGTATGGGGAAGACTTCCTTTGCCTTAAATATTGCCCAATATGCCTCTTTGGAGGCTGAAATCCCCACGGCCATCTTCTCCCTGGAGATGTCTAAAGAGCAGTTGGCTTTAAGAATGCTCTGTGCCGAGGCCCGGGTGGATGCCCATAAGGTGCGGACAGGTTTCCTCTCCGATCGGGATTGGGACCGCCTGACCAAGGCGGCTGGGAAGCTTTCACGGGCGGCCATCTTCATTGACGACACTCCAGGGATAAGTGTCCTTGAAATGCGGGCCAAGGCCCGACGCCTTAAGTCTGAACATGGTCTGGGGCTGATAATTATTGACTATCTTCAGCTCATGCGGGGCCGGGAGCAAAAAGACCGCCGAGAGCAAGAAATCTCGGAGATTTCTCGTTCTTTAAAGGCCATGGCTAAAGAACTAAATGTTCCGGTGGTGGCCCTCTCTCAGCTAAACCGGAAGGTGGAAGAACGTCCGGATAAACGCCCCCAGCTGGCTGACCTCAGAGAATCTGGGGCCATTGAGCAGGATGCCGATGTTATCGTCTTCATCTATCGAGATGAGGTCTACAATAAAGAGAGCCCTGAGAAGGGAACTGCAGAGATTATTATCGGCAAACAGCGTAACGGTCCTACTGGGGAATTCCGCTTGGCCTTTCTTAAACAGTTTTCTTCCTTTGGAAACCTGGCTTCCCAGGCCGAAAAAGTGGTTAGCAATCCCCTTTCAGTTTAACTTGTCAGTGAAGCCTCTAGAAAGGACTTAGTCTCGGAGATGACCTTGGCGTAGAGCTGACCACAGGCGGCTGAGATCTCTTCCCCCTTACTCTTGCGGACAATGGCTGTATAGCCAGCCCTAAGGAGCTCCTCCTGGAAGGTCCGAATGATGCCTTCAGGTGGACGCCTGAAAGGCAGATCCGGAGCAGCATTGAAGGGAATAAGATTTATCTTGGCTGGGATCCCCCGCAGGATACGGGCCAACCTTCGGGCAGCTTCCGGGGAGTCATTCAGACCATCAAGAAGGATGTACTCAAAGGTGATCCGCCAGCCTCGAGGAAGGGAAAGTCTTCGGCAGGCGGAAAGCAAATCCTTTAAGGGAAAAGTCTGGTTGATAGGCATTAGACGAGAACGAGTCTCATCATCTGGGGCGTGGAGGGAGATGGCCAGCTTTATGGTTATCTCCTTCATAAGGCTCTTGAGCTGAGGGATAAGGCCTGAGGTTGAAAGAGTGACTTTCCTTTTGGAGAAGCCAAAACCCAGGGGATGAAGGATGTTTTTGATGGCCTTGATCGTGGCCTGATAGTTGGCCAGCGGTTCTCCCATACCCATGAAGACGAGATTGGTCAGCCTCCGGGCCTTAGAGCCTAAGTAGGCCCTGGCCACCAGGATTTGGCCGGTGATCTCCGAGGGAGAAAGGTTTCTCCTGAAGCCCATTCGGGCGGTGAGGCAAAAGGCACAACCCATAGCGCAGCCAACCTGGCTGGAGAGACAAAGGGTGTAGTGGTCCCTTTCGGGGATGATGACCGTTTCGATAAGGGCCCCATCGGAGAGCTTGAGAGCCAGCTTGGTGGTTCCATCGCTGGCCTCTTGGACGGAGACAGTCTTTGGCAGGTTGACCGTGGCCTCCCGAGCCAGCTTTTGCCTCAGGGGCTTGGGCAGATCCGTCATCTCCTCAAAGGAGATTACTGGCCGGGCCAGCCAACGAAACAGTTGCCGGGCCCGGTAGGCTGGCTGGGAATGCCGGGCCAGGTACTGGCCAAGTTCCTCAAGGCTTAGATCCCGTAAGTTTACCATCGGATCAGCCCCCCAGAGATTTAAGGAGCTCCTGAGCAGCGGCCCTTTCTGGAAAAGGACGCTTGGTGGCTAATGCAGCCTTTAATTCCTTGATAGCTTCTTGGGTTTTGCCTGTTTTAGCTAGGATCCAGGCCAAATGATAACGGATAGTAGGGTGATCAGGGGCCTTCTTCAAGGCCTCTTCAATGGTTGATAGAGCCAGGGTATAGGAGCCACGCTTGGCCATTATCCAGCCAAAGGTGTCCAGGATTCTAGGATCTTGGGGAGCAAGCTCCTTGGCCTTCTGGGCGTAAATGAAAGACTCTTCCAAGTCTCCCTTTTTTTCGGCCAATATCCAGGCCAAGTTGTTGATGGCCGGGACAAACTTGGGATTCTGTTCGAGAATTCTTCGATATTCCTTCTCTGCTAAAGGCCACTCTCCCTTTATCTCGTAAAGGACGGCTAAGGCCATTCGGGCTGGGTAGAACTTTTCGTTTTTTTCAAGAATTTTCTGGTATTCAGCGATGGCCTTGTCTATCTGCCCCTGGGCCTGATAAATGGAGGCCAACATGACGTAAGGCCCAAGGAGATTGGAGTTGAGTTCAAGGGCCTTTTGATAGTAGTTTTTGGCCTCTTCTATCTTCTTCTGCCCAAGCATGATCTGACCCATTATGGCATAAACAGGAGCCTTGTTCTTGACCCTTTCAAGCTGACTTTGGCAACGCTCAAAGGCCTTATCTATGGAGCCCTTAAGGCTGTAAATGGCCACAATCTGGGCTAGGGCTGAATAGGCCTCGGGGTTGGCCGAAAGGGTGGCCTCAAACTCCTTTAGGGCCAGATCATATTTTTTCTTCAGCCGATAAAGAAGCCCCAGCTGGAAGTGTAAGCGGGGATCCTGGGGCTGAACGCTGATAGCCTTTTTGAGATAGTTTTCCGCCTGGGCCGGGTCTCTTTTGAGCATGGCCACCCTGGCCAAGATAAGCATGGCCTGGGGATGATTGGGGCGGAGCCTAAGGACTGCCTGGGCCTCCTTCTGGGCTTCATCTAGATTGCGTTTGCGTAAGAGAACATCGGCGAGCATCAGGTGGGCCATGGCATAGCGGGGATTGATCTCAATGGCCTTACGAAGGGCCCCCTCGGCAGAGGAAAGTTCCCCTTTGCTAAAATGGGCTAGGGCCTTGAAATAGTAAGCCTCGGCCAGACGGGGCTGGTTTCTGATGACAAAATCCAGATCCTCTAAGGCCGAGTCGGCTTGGCCTTCTTTTAGGAGGAGCTTGGCGCGTACAAGTCTGGCCAATAAATTACCGGAGTCCTGAGAGAGGACCTCGTCGGTCAGATCCTTGGCCTCGGTGAACTTCTTGGCATCATAGTTGACGTAGGCCAGCCTGGCCTTGAGATCCAGGGAGTCTGGCTTGATCTTCAAAGCTTTCTGGAGAGCTCCGACGGCCTTTTCCTGTTGGCCGATCTTGTTATAGATGTCTGCCAGGCGGACGAGAGGCTTTGTGTCCTCGGGGTGGGCCTTGGCGTAAGAATGAAGGAGATCAAGGGCCCTTTTGAGTTGACCACGCATGAGATAAAAGGTGGCTAGATCATTGGTAAAGGCAAAACGATCATTATGGGTTTGAGCCAAATCGCGGAGGACGGCTTCGGCCTCATCAAGACGGCGTTCCGAAAGATAATAGGCCACCAGGGCCTGGCGGGCTCGGATATTTTCTGGGTCTACTTCTATTGCCTTCTTGAAGAAGGCCTCGGCCTTCTGGCTGTCTCCCTTTAGTTTATAGGCTGAGGCCAAAAGGATGAAATAGCCGGCCTTGTCTGGTTCTTGCTGGAGACTTTTGAGGACCATTAGGGCCTCATTTGGCTCCCTTAGTCCTAGATGTGCTCCGGCGGCAACCATCACCGCCTCAAGCCTCTGGGGGTCCTTTCGGAGGATGGTCTTGGCCTCTATCAAGGCTTCTTTGTACTTTCTGGCGGCCAAAAGGAGTTCAGCCAGCCTGATACGGGCCTCGAGGTTCTCTGGATCCACATCTACCGTTTTGCGAAATTCAGACAAAGCCTTGGCCGGTTCCCCGACCTGGAGATAGATCTTGGCTAGTTCAAAATGGGCCTGAGGATGCTTGGGATTTATCTGAAGGACGTTGCGGAACTCAATGGCCGCTTCCCTCAGACGCCCTTCCTTGGCATAGGCAACTCCTTTCTGGTAGTGCTTGTTGAGCTTTTCCTCAGGGGAGGAGCAGCCAACCATAAAGGCAATAAGGAAAACTATGGCTAGAGGCCATTTGGTCTTTAATCTCGGGACCATTTTGTTACATCCTCTCTTGGATTAAGAATTTTTCCGACAATTTAGCATTAAGTCTCGGAAATTGGAAAGGTCTTCCAAAGAAGTTTATTTTTTCTTCAAAAAGACTCCTCACCGGAGGGACCTATGGAGGCCAGGGAACCGCAGGTGGTCGGAGAGGCGGTCTTAAGTTTAGGAGAGGCCAGGCAGAGGGCCCCTCGTCTCGAAGGAGTGGCCACAGGGGTCGAGGGCTTAGATGAACTCTTCTTCACCGTGGAGTTCCAATCCGGAAGGCCTAGGCAGCGCCCTTTAGGGGGGATTCCCCTGGGAGCGGTAGTCAATATTACCGGTGTCCCTGATACCGGAAAGAGTCTCATGGCCGAACAGTTTGTTCTCCGCCAGGCCGCTGAAGGCCAACGGAGTTGTTTGGTGACAGTAGAGACTCCAGCTCCATTTGTCTCTGTTGGTCTTGAGACTCGGGCTCGGGCCATGGGGCTTGATTTCTCTGAACTTGAAGGGCGCATTATTCTTCTTGATGTTGCCAGCCACAGCCGATTAAGGGAGGATCTTCCCAGCCTCCTTGACACCCTGGCTTATATCTATCGAAGCTATAAGGTAAAAAGGACGGTTATTGACTCGGTGACCGGTCTCTATGAGGCCCGAGAGATGCTGGCTCGGTCCATTGTGCGGTCCCTTTATACCTTTTGCAAAAAGTGGTACCAGACGGCGATCTTTGTTTCTCAGAAAAGAAGCGGTCATGAGGAGTTCTCGGCAGAGGCCGCCGGGGGGTACGCTGTGGGACATATTGTGGATTGTACTATGGTCCTTTCAAAGGAGCTTCTTCTCTCAGAAAGGGCGGCTCAGGCCTGGGGACGGGATCTGGGGGATATCATCCGACTTTTTCGGATTGATGGCTGTCGGCTGTGTGGTCATGACACCAAGGTCCATCTCTTGGAGATCTCTACCGAAGGCCTGGTAAGGGTCGGCCCACCTGTGGTTGCTTCCAGACAGAAGCGCTAAAGGTTGATATCTGGGGTTGCTTTTGCTAACGGTGAAAAAACTTACTAATGGGGGTCCCTTTGCTTAAACCTAAAGCCTATTTTGACCTTGATGCCCTGGGTCGCTATCTTCCCCTCTTTGAGGGGATAGATTACGTCTGGGAGGTTCTTTCTCGGCTTAAGGCTTTTATCCGGGAGGCTATACGTCCGAATATCCCTCCAGGTTTCCCTTTAGGGGAGCCTCTCGGGAAGCCTTTTATCATCTATGAAGGAGAGCTTCGACCCTTGGAGACAGATTTTGAAGTCAGGGCCTCGGGTGCCGGGCTCAAAATATTTAAAGGCGGGGAGCCACTTCCTCAGGCTGGTTTGATAATGGCCGGAGCTGTCTTCTGGAATGATCAAGTGGAACTTGGCCCTGGCGTTATTGTGGAGCCTGGGGCCCTCATTAAAGGTCCGACCATTATCGGGGCCCGTAGTGAGGTTCGGCAGGGGGCCTATATTCGGGGGGACTGCCTCGTCGGAGAAGAATGCGTTGTCGGCCATACCACCGAGATCAAACATTCGGTAATGCTCTCTGGGGCCAAAGCTGGCCATTTTGCCTATATTGGTGACAGTATCCTGGGGCTGGGTGTCAACCTGGGGGCTGGAACAAAGCTGGCCAACCTGAAGATGCGCCCCAGTACGGTCAAAGTTGTCTATCAGGGAGAGCCCTTCGACACCGGTTGCCGAAAGCTGGGGGCCATCCTGGGAGATGCCTCTCAAACAGGTTGCAATTCAGTAACCAATCCAGGCGTCTTCCTGGGTCCAGGTTCCCTGGTGCTGCCCGGTGTTGTCGTAAAAAGCGGTCTTTATCCTCCGAAGTCTTTCCTCCGACTTTGATAAAAATCTTACCGAGGAAGACGGAGCCAGCCTTTCATGTTAAAAACTTGAAGAGAGAAAGAAGGAGGTCGTTTTTTATGTGTAAAAGAGCTTTTTTTATCCTCCCCCTTTTGACCCTTTTATTATTGGGCTCAGTTCAGGCAAAGGAGAAAGAAGGAGATAAGGTCCTGGCTAAAGTGGGGCCTTATGAACTTACGGAATCCGCTCTTGAGGCCCAGGTGGCCGAAATGCCCGCTCAGGTCCAGGTTCTTTTGGCCCATCAGCCGGAGCTTAAAAAAGAGCTTGTCAATCGTTGGGTAGAGATCTCGCTTCTTTCCCTTGAGGCCCAGAAGACAGGCCTGGAGAGAGATCCCTTGATCAGGGCCCGTATTGAGCAGGCCCGTTCAGCCATCTTGGCCCAGGAACTTATCAGGCGAGAAGTCCTGGATAAGGTCAAGCTGGATGAGGCGGAGGCCAAAAGATACTATCAGGAGAACAAAACGGCCTTTGGCCAGCCAGAAATGGTCCGGGCCCGCCATATCCTTATCGCTATTAAGGATCCCAATGACCAATCTTTGAAGGATCAGGCTCGGAGGGAGGCCGAGGAGATCCTGGCTCGAGTTAAGGCCGGAGAGGATTTTGCCGCTTTGGCCAAGCAATATTCCGATGATCCTGGAAGTCGAGCCAAGGGTGGTGATTTGGGATTCTTCAGTCGGGGAGAGATGATCGAACCTTTTGAGAAGGCAGCCTTTGCTCTTAAGGTCGGCCAAGTCTCCGGGGTGGTGGAAAGCCCCTTTGGTTACCATATTATTAAGGTTGAAGAACGCCGACCGGCAGAGATTCCCTCTTACGAAAAGGTCAAGAAGCAGGTGAGGGATAGGGCCCTTGAGGCCAAGAGGGAGAGAGTCCTGGAGAAGTATCTGGATAATCTCAAGAAGAAGTATCCGGTGAGCCTTAATATTCAGTAAGTTTAAATTGATACTCTTATGGACTGGCTCCTTTATTGCCTCCTAACCCTTTTTCTCTGGGGTGTGTGGGGATTTTTCTACAAGTTGGCGGTAGGGAACCTTCATCATGGGGCGGTTCTTTTCCTGAGTAGCCTGGGGGGGCTTTTAGTGGCTGGGGTCCTCTTTGTTTCGGCCGGCCTCAAGATCTCTTCCTGGGGGGCGATGCCCCTGGCCTTTGGGGCCGGGGTGCTGGGAAACCTAGGGACTTTTTTCTTCATCAAGGCTCTTCAGGGGAATAAGGCCTCTTTAGTCGTTCCCCTTTCGGCCCTCTATCCCCTGGTGACGGTCGTCTTGGCCGTCATTTTTTTGGGTGAGGAACTTCGTCTTCGACATTGGCTGGGCATCTTTCTGGCAGTTTTAGCCGGGGCCCTTTTAGGCTTTTAGGAATGCTTTTCCGCACCTTTGTCCACCTGCCCGGAATAGGAGAGGCCCGGGAGAAGGCTATCTGGGCCCAGGGAGTGCAGTCTTGGGCCGATTTTCTGGCAGAAGGAAAGCTTGTCGGCTTCTCTCGAGCGGAGATGGCCCTCTACAGGGCCTTTATTTATCGTAGCCTTGATCGGGCCCGGGATCCGGTCTTCTGGGCCCAGAGTCTTCCTCGCCCTCATCTCTGGCGTCTTATTCCTCATTTCGGGACCTCTACGGTCTATCTCGATATAGAGACCACGGGCCTTTCTCCCCATCGGAATATTATTACCGTAATTGGCCTCTATGATGGCCGTAGTTATCGGGCCCTGATCCAAGGCCAAGATCTGGAAGAAATCCTTGATATTCTTCCTAGCTATGCCCAGGTGGTTACCTTTGGAGGGAGCCGCTTTGATCTCCCCTTTTTAAAGGCCCATTTCCCTAGTCTTTGTCTTCCTCCCCTCCATCATGATCTCAGTTTTCTCTTCAGGCGCTTAGGCCTTAAGGGAGGTCTGAAAAGGATTGAACGTGAGCTTGGTATTTGCCGGCCTGCGGATATTTCCGATCTCTCTGGCCTTGAGGCCATCAGACTCTGGTATCAGGCCCAGAGGGGAAAGGAGGGGGCCCTTGAGACCCTCATCGAATATAATCGGGCCGATGTGGTCAATTTGGCCTATTTGACCCACCTGGCCTGGGAGGGACTTTGTCAGAAGCTTGACACCTTGGGGGGCCAGCCTTAGGGTTGGCTCGGGTTCCTGCTTTGTAAATCAAGTAATCCCTTCTGGTGGTTCAAAATTTCAAGAGGAGGTCCAGCGATGTTAAAGGTCCAGGAGGTCTATCGGGAGATAAGTCCAGCGGACAGAGAGTCTGCTCGTAGATATCTTGAAAAGATCTGGGAACGCTTTGAGAGACTTACTAGACACATTAATCCTGATCTCAAACTCCTTCGGGTGGTAGTTGAAGGCCTGGAGAAAAAAAAGACCTATTATGTTCACTTGACCCTTTCGTTGCCCTGGGGGGTTCTTAGTGCTCGAGGCGAACACAAAAGACTTAAAAGCGCCTTTAAGGTGGCCCGGGAGCGTCTGGAGAGAGAATATGCTGAGGCTGCGGCCCGGATAAGGGGGGAGGCCGTCTATAAGCGTAAGAACCGTTATTACCAAGAGTTATCTGCTGCCTTTGCTGACTTGGCTGCTGATCGTCAGGCTGGCCTCAAGGAGCGCTTTGATGACAGGCTAAAGCCCATCTTACGTAATCTTTATCGAATTGCTCGCCGGGAGATCATCTTTTATCAGCTCACTGGTGATCTTCCTCCAGGAGCTATTGATCCGGCGGACATTGTCGACGAAGTTATCCTCTGGGCCTATGAACATTACGATGATTTGGTGGCCACTTCCTCCCTTCCGTTAGTTCTTCATCAAAAGATGATAGAGATTCTCCGTCAAGAAGTGGCCAAATATCGAGGCGAACGGATATCTATTGAAGAGGAACTCCCCCTTGATGACGTTCGCTTCCGGCTCCAGGAAGACCTCGACAGCCCCTATTATGAACCCGAGCTTCTGCGTTGGGAAGATGTCTTGCCCTCAGATGTGGCGGTGGAGCCAGAGGAGGTCTTAAGTGCCGAGGAATTGACCAATCTAATCATGCGGGAGCTCTCTCATCTTCCAGAGGAGAAAAGACAGGCTTTTGTCTGGCACGTAATCGATGGTTACGATATCATGGAAGTGGCTAAGATAATTGGGGTCAGCAAAGAAGAGATCGCTCGTTGGATAGAAGAGGTCAGAGGTCATCTTAAAACCCGCTGGCTAGCTGGAAGGCCCCAAGCAGAAGAGGAAGGAGGAGATTGATGAATGTACGGGCCGCAAAAAGAATTTTTTCTCTGATTTTGATCCTGGGGTTGATGCTCTCTTTTGAGCCTCCATCGGTCCAGGCCCTTAACTTAGCCGTTACCCCACCAAAGATTGAGGCCCAATCTCGGGATATTCAAGTCCTGCAACAGATCTCTCGGGCCTTTGCTGCGGTAGTTCATAAGGCAGCACCGGCGGTGGTTTTTGTGCAGGTGGAGAGGATAGTCGAACAGAGGGGGCCGGCTTTTGGCCCGGAGCCTTTTCCCTTTGAGGACCCCTTTCACTTTTTTGGCCCAGACTTCTTTGAGAGATTCTTTGGGCAGCGTTTTCCGCGTAAATTTCGCCAGATGGGGGCCGGATCTGGTTTTATCGTCAGCCCCGATGGCTATATCCTCACTAATAATCACGTAGTGGGAAAGGCCGATAAAATCACGGTGAAATTGGCTGACGGCCGTCAGTTCAGGGCCAAGGTCGTTGGTACTGACCCTCAGTCAGACATTGCAGTCATAAAAATAGATGCCGACAACCTTCCCATCTTACCCTTAGGGGATTCGGACAAGATCGAGGTCGGAGAGTGGGTTCTGGCTATAGGCAATCCCTTTGGTCTAACCCAGACGGTCACTGTGGGTATTGTCAGCGCTAAGGGACGAAGCGGAATCGGCATTACGGACTATGAGGATTTTATCCAGACCGATGCAGCCATTAATCCCGGGAACTCTGGTGGACCTTTAGTCAACCTCAAGGGCGAGGCTATTGGGATCAATACGGCCATTTTTTCACGCAGTGGTGGTTATATGGGGATTGGATTTGCTATTCCGGCCAACATGGCCCGGATCATCATGGATCAGTTGATTAAGACTGGTAAGGTCACCAGAGGCTGGTTGGGAATCGTCATCCAGGATCTCAATGAGGATCTGGCCAGATCATTTGGCCTTAAGGAGCCGGAAGGGGCCCTGGTAACAGAGGTGGCCAAGGAATCACCGGCGGCCAAGGCTGGCCTTAAATCCGGGGATGTCATCGTTTCTTTTAACGGCCGGAAGGTAAAAAATGTCGCTGAGTTGCGCAACCAAGTAGCCCTGACTTCACCAGGAACCAAAGCTACTATTACGGTGATCCGAGACGGTCGCCTTCGTAAACTCCGGGTGGTCATCGGGGAGCAGCCTAAAAGGTTTGGTTTCCCTACTCGGAACGAACTCTTGGAGAAGTTGGGCTTTTCGGTCCGCAACCTTACTCCAGATCTGGCCAAAGAGCTGGGCTACAAACCTGGCCAGGGTGTGGTTGTTGATGAGGTGCTCCCCGGCTCTCCGGCGGCCTTGGCCGGGATCAGGCCCGGTCACCTTATCGAGGAGGTCAATCGTAAGAAGGTCCACAACCTCAAGGAGTTTTTGGAAGCCCTTTCGGCGGGCCGTTCCAATCAAATTCTCCTTCTGGTGCGGGATCACGGCTACAGTCGCTATGTACTCCTGCGGCTTGAATAAAAAAGGTTTTTGAGGCCCTAAATCGGCTTGCATTCGGCGCCAGTTTCTATTTTAGAATGAAAAAGGCCTTTTAAGGGCCTGCAGGGAGTCTTTAATGGACTTTAAAAAGGACTGGCGCCGTTATTTCCCCTGGCTTTGGTTAGGTCTTATCTTCTTGGCCCTGACGATCTTTTATCTTCTGCCTTACAGCCAACGGGAAATACTGGCCTATAGTGAATTCAAGGAACTTCTCCGCCGGGGTCTGGTAAACGATTTGGTTCTTTCCCAACAATTCATTGAGGGACGCCTTGACAAAGATGCCCCTAAGGTCCTCTCTGAGCTCCGGGGAGTTCCAGTTAATGGTCGCCTGAGTTCCTTCCGGACGGTCAGGGTGAATGATCCCACGTTGGTTCCTCTGCTTGACGAAAAGGGGATTCGCTATCAGGCCCGGCCGCAGACGACTTGGTTGACCAATCTTCTCTCCTGGGTCATTCCTCTGGGGTTGTTTTTTGTTATCTGGGTCTATCTCCTGAAAAGGCTGGGAGGTGGTGCTCCAGGAGGACTAACCGCTATCGGGAAAAGCAAGGCCAAGATCTATATCGAAGATGAGATCAATGTCACCTTCTCTGATGTGGCTGGGGTAGATGAGGCAGTCGAAGAGCTGCGAGAGGTTATCGATTTTCTTAAGAATCCCCAGAAGTTTACTGCTCTCGGGGGCAAGATCCCTAAAGGGGTTCTTCTGGTCGGACCCCCTGGGACCGGTAAGACGCTTCTGGCCAAGGCCGTGGCTGGAGAGGCCAAGGTACCCTTTCTCTCCCTTTCGGGCTCTTCTTTTGTGGAGATGTTTGTGGGGGTTGGAGCGGCCCGGGTACGGGATCTTTTTGCCACTGCTGAGGCCAAGGCCCCCTGCATCATTTTTATCGATGAAATCGATGCCCTGGGTAAGGCCCGAGGGGTTTCTCCTTTGGCCGGCGTTGACGAAAGAGAACAGACTCTCACCCAACTGCTCACAGAGATGGATGGCTTTGATACCAAAAAAGGGGTTATTATTCTGGCAGCTACCAATCGTCCGGAGATTTTGGATCCAGCCCTCTTGCGCCCAGGCCGTTTTGACCGGCACATTGTCGTGGATCGTCCTGATCTTAAGGGACGAGAGGCCATTCTTAAGGTCCATACCAAACGGGTCAAACTGGCTCCGGATGTAGACCTTAAGGTTATTGCCGCCCGGACTCCGGGAATGGTCGGGGCCGATCTGGCCAATATTGTCAATGAAGCCGCGCTCCTGGCCGCCAGACGAGGAAAGTCTGCGGTGACTATGGAGGAGTTTGAAGAGGCCATAGATAGGGTTATCGCCGGCCTAGAAAAGAAAAACCGTTACATTACCCGAAAGGAAAAGGAAATCATTGCCTATCATGAATCAGGACATGCCCTAGTGGCGGCCTCGGTGCCCTATGCCGATCCGGTCCATCGGGTCTCCATCATTCCCAGAGGGATTGCCGCTTTGGGCTATACTCTCCAACTTCCTACTGAAGATCGTTACCTGATGACCCGGTCAGAGCTTCTAGATCGTCTGACGGTCCTCCTCGGGGGCCGGGCAGCCGAGGAGCTTATCTTCCAGGAGGCCTCAACCGGGGCTCAAAACGATCTGGAGAGGGCTACAGCTATTGCCCGCTCTATGGTTATGGAATATGGGATGAGCGACCGGTTAGGCCCCCAGAGCTTTCGTGAAAGACAGGCCCTTTTTTTGTCCGTAATTACCGGAGAGACTAAACATTACAGTGAGGCTACAGCCCGGGAGATCGATACCGAAGTCCAGAACATAATCCTTCACTGCTACCAACGGGCCCAGGAGATTCTTAAGAAGAAGAAAAAAAACCTTGAAGCCATGGCTGAACGTCTTCTGGAGAGGGAAATCCTTGAAGGGGAGGAACTCAAGGCCTTCCTGGAAGGAGATTCCCCATGATCTTTAGCCCGCTGGCCCTTGTCTTTTTGCTCCTTTTCTTTTTTCTGCTTCTTTTTCTTTTTGCCGTCATCCACGTGGGGATTATCACCGTTGCCTTTGAGAAGTTGGGGCTCTCTCCTGGACAGGTCTGGGGCTATCTTTTTCTCTCTCTCATCGGATCAAACATAAATGTTCCGGTCAAAAAAATTCAAACTATGAGCTTTCAACCTCCAGGAGAGATTTCCTTTTTTGGGATTCGTTATCGTATCCCTTCCCGTCTTGAAGAGCGGACAACGATCATTGCAGTGAATGTAGGGGGGTGTCTTATCCCGGTCTTTCTCTCCCTCTATGTGACCTTCAGGCTTGATATCTTTGGGCCGGTTGTCTTAGGAGGAGCCTTTGTGGCCGGAGTCGTCTATTTCTTGGCACGCCCCATCCCTGGCCTAGGCATTGGTATTCCAGTCTTTATCCCTCCGCTTCTGGCAGCCTTAGTGGGGCTCGTCCTTTCGCCGGAACACTCAGCAGCTGTGGCCTATGCTGCGGGATCCCTGGGGACCCTTATTGGGGCCGATATCCTTCACCTCAAAGACATTCCCCGTCTGGGAGCTCCTGTGGCCTCGATTGGAGGGGCGGGCACCTTTGACGGAATCTTCCTTACAGGGATAATCGCCGTTTTGATTGCCTAGGCCGAGGTTTGGTGGAGGCTCTGGGAAGCAAGGACGATCTGTTGGGTAAAGGCTTTTAGAAGCTTGCGATTAAGCTGGTCTTTCATGTGAATAAACATGCACTCAAGGGCCTTACGGGCCCGGCGGGGCCCCTTATAAGGACGCCAAGAGGTAATGGCGTCAAAGATATCGGCCAAAGTTACCAGATGGACATATACCGGTATTTCTTCTCCCTTAAGGCCTTGAGGATAGCCGCTTCCGTCTATCTTTTCGTGGTGGTAAAGGATTATTTCT
>NZ_JBPMLP010000022.1:0-4268 GCF_054026695.1 Thermosulfuriphilus sp. | reverse complement strand
CCGATCATTGGTCTTTTTCTCTTCTTTGTCCTGCCGGATAAAAAAAAGGCCCTGCTGGGGGCTTTCTTGTTTGTCTTGGGGGTGGTGTTTACCCTTTCTCCCTGGGTGTTTCGTAACTATCAGGTCTTTGGCCACTTTGTCGCTGTAGATACAATGGGGGGGCTTAATCTCTACATGGGCAACTATGAGTACACCCCCCTTCACCGAGCCTGGGCGGCCGTAGCTAACCCTCCAGAGATTGCCTGGTACCGGGGATACGAAGACGAGCTCCGGGGCCTCAATGAGGCTGAGAAGCAGCGTTGGGCCATAGCTAAGGCCTTGAGCTTTATGAGGGAGCACCCCGGTCTTACCGGGATAAGGGTCTTCATCAAGGCGGCCAACTTTTGGCAGCTTGAGCGGAGCATTATTGCCGGAGTCAAAAAGGGCCTCTTCCCTGGGCTCAGCAACAGGTTCCTGGGAATATTCGTTGCCTTGAGTATCCTTACGGCTTATGTCCTGGTGGTCATCCTGGGGATTGCTGGTCTGATGTGGTCTCTTCTGGAGGCTAGATCAAGTGTGGGCCTCCGGAGCAAGAGCCCCGGGGCTCAGGAAAGGGCTTTTCACTGGCTAGCCCTTTTGATCATCGCCTACTTTACAGCCATACATGCCTTGGTCTTTGGGCACTCTCGGTACCATCTGCCTCTGATGGCCCTTTTATCTTTATATGCGGCCTATTTAGGGGTTAATTGGGGATATCTTTGGCGCAATTGTCGCCTCCGCCTGGGGGCGATTCTTATCCCGGTGGTTTTCGGGTTTTCTTTGATCTGGATTTACGACATCTTTGTTGGCAGCAAGGATAAGGTGGAGGCCTTTTTGAAGATTATTTTCAAGGGGCCTTAAGGTCGGACTTCCAAAGGCTAAACTTCAATTTTGAACAGGGGTAAGGGTAAGCCAATGAAGAATATCATATGGCCCTTTCTGGTATTTTCCCTATGGTTGGGGCTTATTTCCTGCAGTGCTAGCAACTCGACTGAGCCTGAAAGACGGGCTGGGGTGACTATCTACTATCGGACCAACTTTGATCAGGATCAAGGGGGGTTCTATGGCTCAAAGCAGGTTAGGCAGACCCTGGTTGAAGAGGCCATCTCTGGCAAGGCCCTTAAGACCATCTGCCGCCAGAAATGGTCTGGTCCGGCCCTTAAGATTAAAATCGAAGGATCCCAGGGGCTGAAGATTGCCTTTATGGCCAAAGGACTGGGGTTTAAGTTGGCCAGATTGAACCTCTTTGACAAGCTAGCCAATGATAATACAACCCCTTACGCCTATCGCTTCCTGCCTGAGGCTAGCTGGACGCCGGTGCTTTACTATGTGGATCGTTTCCACTACAACTCTAGGGCCCGCGGCTACGTCCGCCCTCAGACATTTTTTACCAACCTACGCTTCTGGAGCCCGGATCCCAAGGGGAGGGAGGTGGCCATCATCCTGGATAATTTTATCATCTAACGGGGAGAAGATAGTGTCCCCCCGGAGAAGGTGAAAGGGCTTCGGGCCCAGGCCGGCCCGGAGGGCATAAGGCTTAGTTGGGAGCCCCCTGAAGATAACGTCTTCCCCATGGTCTATGTGGTCTCCAGGGCCGAAGAAGGACAGGACTTTATCAAGATAGCTGAAACTTATCGGCCTTTTTTTCTGGATCGAACCGCTGGCAAAAAGGTCTATCATTATCGCGTCTTGGCGGTTGATTTCCAGAACAACCTTGGTCCTTGGTCTTCTAGCCTCCAGGTAGAAGGCAAGGCCGAGCCCCGTCTGAGGCCGCTCACCCGGGAGGAGAAAGACCGGCTTCTTTATGCAGACCACCTCCGAGAGGTACATCAAAGGGGAAAAGGCCGGGTTAACAAGGCCCTGGTGTGTCTTTTCGGGGATTCGCTGGCCGGCCCCACCCTTTATCCTCGGTTGGTAGAGGGGGCCCTGGGGATTTATAAGGTCAAGGCCTATGGGTTTGCCGGGCAGACTACAGGCTTTGGGCGCCGGAAGGTAGCCGAGATATTGGCTAAGGAAAGGCCAGAGTTTCTCTTCGTCATGTTCGGTACCAACAACGTCAGGGGCAGACTCCGGACCGTTGATGTCTATGAACGCTGGATGGACGACCTTGAGGCTATTGTCAAAGAGGCCGAATCTCAAGGAGTGGTGGTGGCCCTGGCCACTATTCCTCCCCGGGGCTTTAAAGACCCTCTTTCTCTGCCTGAGGCCATGTTCAATGAGGCCCTTGTCAAAAGGGCTCGGAGGCTCAAGGTCCCTGTGGCCTATGTATTTGAGATGATTCAGGCCTCCGGCCCTCGACAGGAGTTTATCTGGAAAGACGGCGTCCATTGGACTCCCCGGGGGATGGAGGTTGCCGCCTTGGCCTGGGCTAAGACTATGGACCAGATTGAGTTCGTCTTAAGGGATCGGCCATGAGCTTGAAACCAGGACTATTAGTACTTTTTTGTTGGGGGCTGTTCTTGTTAGGGGGCGTCTCCCAAGGCTTGGCGGCCAGCCTATATAGCCAATTCGGCTTTCCGGAGACCTCTGATGGACGCATAGCCATCCTTGTAGATCAGCTCCCCACCCATATGACCAAAGAGCAGATCTCCTTTGCCGCCAAACACTATGTTGGTAGCCAGAAGCTCACCCTCCCCATCAGTCAAAGGCTTCGCCGCCACAACCCCCATTTCGTCGTCCTCCATTATCATCTGGGCATCTGGCAGCAACAACCAGCCCATCGATTTATTATCGATGGGCAGAGGTGGGGTAATGATTGGGATTATGTCACCAGACATGAAGACTGGTTCTGGCACAATGAAAAGGGAGAGCGCGTTCGATCAAGGATCGATGGTAAGTACCTGATGAATATCGCCCACCCAGGATTTCAGGACTACTGGAAGAAATCCATTTTCCGCCAGATGCTTAAAGGGCGCTATCAGGGAGTCTTTCTCGATTCTTCTTCGGTGGCCCTTCTTGAGTGGGAGGCCTCCCATGCTGATCCTCGGCTTGCAGGTGCGGCGGCTGTAAAGCGCCGCTTTAGAGAGCTCGGGGGGCTTACCTGGAGTGAGGCCTATGAGATGTTTATGGCTAGGTTGACCGCATTTCTGGAAGCCCTGGGCTATGTGACCCTGCCCAACATTGGAGGCCTTTTTACCACCTGGGACACCACTGATTACTACACCACGGCCTCCGGGGCCTTTATGGAAGGGGCTTTTGTTACCAAAAGCCAACGAGATTGGGAGATGTCCGCCAGGCGCCTCTTGAGACTCATTAAAAATGATAAAATCGTCATCTTTCAGTCCTATTTACGAAAGGGAGATGCAGACCTCAAGACCCGTCTATATTATCTGGCCTGCTATCTCCTTTTTAAAGGACGCTATACCTACTTAAATTATTTTTCGCAGACACCCCTTAGCTGGTATCCAGAATGGTCTTTGGACCTAGGCTCTCCCACAGAAGGTCCCCTATCCCTTGAGGAGATGAGGGTCAAGAGAGGCCTTTTCCGACGGAGGTACGCCAAAGGAGAGGTCTGGGTAAATATCGGGCCTTATAGCCGTCGGATTTCCTTCGATACAGAGGTCCGCAAGGTTGTCCCCCTCGGGGGCGGTCCAGTTCCCAAATCCGGCCAAAGGCCGGGTAAGCTTCTCTTTGAATCTATATCTCAAGTAACCATTGCTCCCTGGAGTGGTTTGATCGTCTTTTATCAATGAAAACTCCAGATCTTTCCCGCCAAGACAGCGAGTTTTTGCGCTATCTCCGGGGGCTGGCCATCTTTATCGTCGTCTTTGGCCATGTTGGAGGCTTTTGGTTTTATCGACCCTACTCGGGATTTCTTCTCGTCTCGGTCCCTATTTTCTTTATGATCTCGGGGGCTGTTTCCTACCCAAGCTACAGGAGGTCAGGTCCCCTTTCTTTTTATTTAGCCAAAAGAACGATCTCCCTACTGATTCCCTATTATCTCTTGTGCCTCCTTTGTCTCGGTTTTTATCTCCTTCAGGAAGGACGTCTTCCTTCTTTTTCAGCCGAAAGATTAATACGCTGGTTGCTGATTCGTCCCTCCAAGGAGATGATGCCCTTTCCCATCGGCCAGATATGGTTCTTGTATGTCCTCTTGATTATCTCCTTTCTCTCCCCTTTGTACTTTTTCCTTTGGAAGCGTTTCCCTAGAGTACTGGGATTAATTTGTCTTTTATTTTTAATGCTTTCGCTTTTGCAGCATTTTTCAGATATTTCTCAGAATTTTCATCTCTTATTTTTTGATTTTTTTA
>NZ_JBPMLP010000021.1:0-69143 GCF_054026695.1 Thermosulfuriphilus sp. | reverse complement strand
AGTCGGCCTAAAAGGCCTTCTTTTAAGGCCGCCTCCTTGACAAGTCGCGGCGGGAGATCTACAGGCTCATCACTCATATCAAAGACCCCCCAATGGATAGGGACAAAAAGACAGGCTCTTAAATCCTTAGCAGCTCGGACAGCCTCAAAGGGATCCAGGTGAACGAACCTCATGAACCACCGAGGTTCAAAGGCCCCGATTGGCAAAAAGGCCAAATCAATGGGACCAAATCTTTCCCCGTATTCCTTGAACCCTCGGAAATATCCGGTATCACCAGCAAAAAAGAGCTTAAGGCCTTCTGCTTCAACCAACCAAGAACCCCAAAGCATGGCGTTGGTATCAAAGAGCCCCATCTTTGACCAATGCTGACAGGGAAGAAGGGTTACCTTAAGACCACTAATGACCCTGGTTTCAAACCAATCAAATTCGATTACCTGATCGGCAATTTTCCTTAAATAGCGTCCTCCTCCAAGGGGAACAAGGATTAAGGGCCCCCGGGAGAGTATCTTTAGGGAAGAAAGGGCTAGATGATCCCGGTGGCCATGGGAAATTAAAACCAGATCCGGTTGAGGAAGGTGCTCTGGTTGAAGGGGAAAAGGGGTCAGTCTTCTAAAGAAAGGGCGTACATCGTCAAAGATAGGATCAAAGAGAATCCTCCTTCCGGCCACTCGCCCCCAGACGGTAGCATGACCGAGAAAAAAGACCTCTGGGTTGGCCCCTGAGACAAGATCATAAGGCCTAAGCCTTATCACCTCGGGGGCCTTTGCGTGACGTTTGGCCTCCCGATAAGGGTTACGAGAAAGCTGCCACTTAAGATAAGTCCAAAGTCTTATCTCCTCTTGAGGCAACCAAGGATTACGAAAGCGTCCTCTCTGATGATGGAGCCGGCGACGGGCCATCTCCTTAAGAGAAAGCTCTTCTCCTACAGGATCAACCATCCCGTGGACTCTAGACCCTATAGCCAGCCTCAAAAAGGACAAAACCCCAAGGATAAAAAGTTCACGCCGAGTGAGCATAATTTGAGCATAAGTCCACCTCAGCTAAGAGACAAGACGCTACTACCCTACCCAGGACCTTTTTAAAAAAGCTCCACTAAAGAGCACCGAAAATAAAAGATAAAATTTTGTCTTTTAATGCTGTTTTTCCTGGCTAAAGGATAAAATTTATTATCAAGCCGTGAGAAAAAGATGGACCGTGTGGCTTATTGAAGACAGTGGAGATCCTAAAAGGGTTGGTGATCTCCTGATAGACGGAGACACCGAGGAGACGTTCTTCAGGTATGAATCCTCCTTTCTAGAAGACCCCGGAGCCTTTCCCCCTTGACCCGCTACACTTACCCCTCAGATCGGGAATCTTTCGGTCCAAAGGTTTAGGAAAGCCCCTGCTTGTCTTCGATGATACTCTCCCTGATGCCTGGGGGCTGGCCATTGTTTCCAAAAAAACATGGCTTTGATTTTACCCGCAAGCGAATTCTGGCCCTGGGGCTCCAAGAAACCTCTTCCAAAAAACCTCTGTAATTGGGAGAATTGTCTTTTCAGCCCCTGAAGTCAGAGCCCCCAAGGTCCCGGTCTGGGTGCCCTTTGAAGTTCTTGAAGAGTGTTACCAGGAGGCCTCAAGTTTTGAGATCCGCAAGGCCGACCTCATCTTTCGCTATCTGGGAGTCTCTGGAACCAGTGCTGGGGGCAAGGCCAAAAGTTACCCTCATAGATGATAAGGGTTGGCCATGGCTAATAAAATTTCTCTCTGTGAATGATCCTACCCCGAAGACCATGGCCCAAGTGGAGGCTGAGGGCCTTAAGCTAGCCAACCGTCTGGGAGTGTCGATCCCAGACTTCAGGTTGACCCGGGTGGCCAACGCCCTTTGTCTGGCGGTCAGGCGTTTCGACATCACCCGCCTGGCCTCTCCTTACCAAGGAAGGCGGATCTTGATCTCATTTTCCACTCTCCTTGGGGGAATGCATCGAATAGAAGCAGGATACAAACGTTGGAGCCTTATTAAGAAGGGTTTCTTCTGAGCCAGATAAAGATGCCTTAAACTTTTTCCGAATGGCCTTAGTGAACCTGTTAATCGTTAATACCGACGATCATCTTAAAAACTTCTCCCTTCTCTGGGATGGTCGGAGGCTCTGTCTGGCCCCGGCCTATGATCTGGTTGGGAACCTTTGGGGAATAAGGGATCATTCCCTGCCACTTTTTGGGAAAACGGACCGATTTGGAGGTAACGACCTGGTCCATCTAGGCAAAAGCCTGGGGATCAGAGCAAACCAAATAAAGGAAGACATAGAGAAGGCCTTAGAGGCCTTGGAGGCTTATTTAGCAAGGCTTAAAGAGATTCCAGGAACTGATTTCTTGCAAGCAGCCATCAAGACTCGCAGGAAGGACATCTTGGAGTCCTAAAGTGCCATCGGTCCTTGTCCCCGAAGAGAAGAAACTAATCGAGACCCTGGGAATCATACTACGCAAGGCCCGGCTGGTGGCCGGATTAAGGCAGGAGAATCTGGCTCGAAAGACAGGACTTTCGATCGGAACCATAAGGCGCATGGAGAAAGGAGCTGGAGGATCGGTCTCACTTGGAGCCTGGATAGCGGCCTTTGGGGCCACGGGTCTTTTCCCCTCCATAAGGGAGGCCCTTGCTAGAATAGACCCTGATCCTTTTGGGGATCTGGGAGATAAAAAAGGGTCTCCAGAGGCCATCGTTCAGGATAAAAGACTCGCCTTCCGCTTCGAAATCCTTTATGCTAGCATGGCGGTAAAAATTTGGTTTGGTGAGGGGGTTATGGAAGTCTCCGAGCTGATTCACGAAATGGGTAAAAAGGCCAAGGAGGCAGCCCGTAAAGTGGCTAGCCTACCGACTACTGTCAAAAATGAGGTCCTTCTTAAGGTGGCTAACGAGCTTGAAGATCGAAAAGAGGAGATTCAGGCTGCCAACCGCAAGGATCTTGAGGCTGCCACCCAAAGAGGTCTCTCCAAGGCCCTGATAGACCGGCTGACCCTCTCTGATAAGATCATTGCCGGTATGGCTCAGGGGCTGAGGGAAGTGGCGGCCCTGCCTGATCCTGTGGGCGAGGTGGTCAAAATGTGGCCTCGCCCCAATGGTCTCTGGGTAGGCCGAATGCGTATCCCCTTAGGGGTCATCGCCATGATCTATGAATCCCGTCCTAATGTCACCATTGATGCTGCCGGCCTTTGTTTTAAGTCAGGCAATGCCGTGATCCTTCGGGGAGGCTCTGAGGCCATCCATTCGAATTTGGCACTGGCCGAGGTATTTGCTTCCGCCCTAAAGGCGACCTCTGCCCCCGCCGAGGCCGTCCAGGTTATTCCGACTACTGATCGGGCTGCTGTTAATGAGCTTCTTAAACTTGAGGAATTTATCGACCTGATAATTCCCCGTGGGGGAGAAGGTCTGATCCGTTTTGTAGCCGAAAACTCCCGAATCCCTGTTCTTAAACACTACAAAGGTGTCTGCCACGTTTATGTAGATCGGGCCGCCGATCTAGAGATGGCCCGAAAAATCGCCATAAACTCCAAGGTCCAACGTCCTGGAGTCTGTAACGCCATGGAGACCCTATTGGTCCATCAGGCAGTAGCTGAGGCCTTTTTGCCGGCCGTAGCCGAAGATTTTCGAGCCGCCGGAGTAGAGCTTAGGGGCTGTCCGCGGACAAGGTCCCTAGTACCTTGGGCCAAAGAGGCCACCGAGGAGGACTGGACAGCAGAATATCTAGATCTCATCTTGGCGGTAAGGGTTGTCTCCAGCCTGGATGAAGCCCTGAACCACATTGTCCGCTACGGATCCAACCACACTGAGGCCATTGTCAGCCAAGATTACTCCCGAGCTATGCGTTTCCTAAAAGAAGTCGATGCCTCCTTAGTCCTCATTAATGCTTCGACCCGTTTCAATGATGGAGGACAACTTGGTTTAGGGGCAGAAATAGGTATTTCGACCACCAAGCTCCATGCTTATGGCCCGATGAGCCTGGAGGAGCTGACTACTACCAAGTTCATTGCCTTCGGTGACGGACAGATCCGCCAGTAAGCTCAAGGTAGGTCTCCTAGGGGGCACCCTTGATCCCATCCATCTGGGCCACCTCCGGATGGCCGAAGAGGTCCGCGAGGAGCTGGGGCTGGAGAAGATTATCCTCATTCCAGCCCGGCTCCCTCCCCATAAACTGAAGTATCCCCTGAGCCCTTACAACGATCGACTGGAGATGGCCCGCTTGGCCGTCTCCGATATTCCTTATTTTGAAGTCTCGGATATCGAAGGTAGACTACCACCACCGTCTTATTCGGTAAGAACCCTAGAACATCTCTGTCGGGTATTTCCAGAAAGAAGTCTTTACTTTCTTTTGGGCTTTGATGCTTTTCTGGAGATCACTACCTGGTGGAACTACAGTCGTCTTTTAGATTATGCCCATCTGGTAGTGGTCTCCCGAGGGAAAACTACCGAAGAGGAATTTACCGCTGCCCTTAAGCGGGCTTGGAGCGACCTTCGATTCCTTTCAGCCAGAGAGTTTGAAAGGCCTGGAGGGCGAAGGATCTTCTTTGTGCCCGTAACCCGACTTGACATCTCATCAACCAGGATAAGAACCCTGGTAGCCCAAGGAAGATCCATTCGCTTCTTAGTCTCTGAAAAAGTGGAACATTATATTTTGGACAGAAAACTCTATATAAGGAGGGATATCAAAAGATTATAATGAAGAGAAAAACCAATCTGGCCGTCAAAAAAACCGGAGGTCTTCCCACCCAAGAAAAACTCGACTTTCTGGTAAAAGTCCTGCTTGACCGCAAGGCCGAAGAGATCATCGTTCTTGATCTGCGGGAGATGGGAACTTTGGCAGAATATTTTGTCATCTGCTCAGCCCGCTCGGTTCGCCACGTCCAGGGGATAGCCGAACACCTCTTAGAAGAGCTAGAGCGCCAAGGAATATTTTACCGGGGGGTCGAGGGGCTTCAGGAGGGCCAGTGGGTTCTCATTGACTGCGATGAAATCCTGATCCATATATTCTACGCCCCGGTGCGAGCCCACTACGACCTTGAAGGACTATGGGGCGAGGCTCCAGCCCGAAAGATTGAGGGGGCCTCTAGTTCGCGTAGCTGTGGAGGCCAGCAAGAAGATAGTTAACCCCAAAATAAGTAAAGATCACGGAGATAAATCCGACGATGGAAAGAATAGCGATCCTTTTGCCAGCCCAACCACGCACAAACCGGGCGTGGATAGCTGTGGCGTAGACAAACCAGGTAATAAGGCTCCAGGTCTCCTTAGGATCCCATTGCCAATAAGTACCCCAGGCCTGCTCCGCCCAGACAGCCCCAGTGATAATTCCAGCTGTCAGCCAGAGAAAGCCAAAAACAGTAGTCTTGTAAATCAAGTCATCAATGGTCCTTAAAGGAGGGAGGCTAGCCCATAGACCTTGGTCGTCTTTGGCCCGAGATTTAAGGAGATACATGATCCCCAGACCACAAGCGACAGCAAAAGAAGCATAACCCAGAAAGCAGGTAATCACGTGAGCAATGAGCCAGTTGCTCTGAAGGGCCGGAATGAGAGGATCTATCCGACTACTGGTCCCAAAGGAAGCGTAGGCCATAGAGAAAAAGGCAAAGGGGGTGGCAAAGGCCCCAATGACCCGGTTCCTAGTCTTGTATTCAATAAAAAGATAGACCAAGGCGATAGTGAGGGCGAAGAAGACTAGGGATTCATACATGTTTGTCAATGGAGCCCGACCGATTCCCAACTGGTGGGATTCATGCCATCTGAGCCCGATGCCGGCAACATGAAGGATGACCCCAGCGGTGGTCACCACGGTTCCTACAATACCCAGACGTTCCTGTCTGAAGATCCAGGCGATCAGGTAAACAATGGCGGCCACCAGATAGATAAAGGTCACCACACTCAAAAGATAGGCGCTGGTCATGTCTTACCCCTCTTTTTTGGCTTTATCTTCCAGCTGGGCCACAAGCCGCTCCAGGCGGCGCTCTAGGCCTAGCCGGTTTTTGTTGGCACTGCCGGCCACAATGACTACGGGTTTGCCCCCCTCCTTACCCACATAGACCCACATCTTCTGGTGGGAGAAGAAAAAGACCGTAAAAATCCCCAGAATCATCAGGATGCAACCGGCCCAGACTATCCAGACTCCAGGATCCTTTTTGACCTGAAGACCGGTCATGTACTTGGTATCAGCCGAAATCATAGTGAGTTTGATCTCCCCCTTAGGAGTTTTAATAGGATTCTCCATGCCCTGGATGAGCCAGAAAGCTATAGGATTCATGCCTTCGACCATCATCCAGACCTGGGCCGCCGGCCGACCGTGAACCTCGGGTAAAAAGCGCATGATTCCCAAGCGGAGTTTCTTCTCAGACCATTGGGCCTGCCCCATAGAGGGGATGCGAAAAGTGCGCTCCTCTTCACCCCACTTTACTTTAACAACTATCTCGGCCACAGACTGATAACTGGCCTGATAGAAGGTAATTCCCTGAAAGGTGAGTGGATCATTGACCCGGATGCCTTTTTTAAGAACCTCCTTGCCCCCGTTGAGGATGGTAACATCTGAACGGAACTCCTTAGGAGCCCCCGTATCATAGAAGGTGACCGTAAACTTATCACACCGGATCTCAAAGCCCAAAGGGATGGGTTTGCCATTGCTCCGGGAATAAACCGTATCTGAGGTCTCCCCCTCAAAGAGATTAAGATAGGCCTGGAAGCCAAAAAATCCTCCGATAAGGGCCCCAATGACAATGATCAGGATACTCAGATGGACAAAATAGACCCCAAAACGGGTCCAACGACCCTTCTCAAGGTAAAATAGTTTTCCTCCTTCCATCTCGGCCACGACCGCCTTGGGGCCAAAAGTCTGATTCACCAAGGCCTCGATCCTCGAAAGAGCCTCTTCATTCCTGGGCTTTATCTCCCGAGAAAAGGGCTGTTTCCGTAGACGATCCGGGGGGAAAATTCCGCTTCTTCTAACCAGCTCTAGGGTGTAAGGAAGCCTGTCAAGGCTACAGATGATAAGGTTTATGCAAAAAAGGCCCAGCAGGGTCAGGAACCACCATGAATGGTAGGTGTCATAAAGGTGAAGGAACTTGATCAGCTTCCCCAGGGCCGGACCATATTCGTGGAAATAAAACTCTGGACTCTTTCCCTGAGGGATAATGGTGCCGATGATGGAAGTGGCAGCCAGGGTAATCAAGAGGAAGATGGCCAACCTAACTGAGGCAAAGGTGCGCCACAGACGATTTTTTCTATCCATCTATTTTTTCACGTCTCCTTCAATTTCGGATTGGGACTTCTCAGCTTCTTCTTCTTTAAGGGACTTCTTGAAATTTCGAATCCCCTTCCCTAGGCCTTCTCCAATTTGAGGCAGTTTCCCAGCCCCAAAGATGATGACCACGATTACCAAGATGACTAAAAGCTCCGGCAGGCCCAGACCAAACATGGCGGTCTCTCCTTGCAAGGATTAAGAGTCAACTCCTCTCAGACGCCCCTCAAACTAACAACAAGACTAGAAAGTTGTCAATGGAAACTCATTCTCAACTTAAGGAGATTCTAAAAAAGACTGTTTTGTCGAGGGGGGGTCTTTTTGATAGATAGACGATGGATTTTGGCCTTAAGGCCCAGCTGCCCCCAAAACGGCGACGGCCGGCCAGGGAGACTCCGGCCAAAAAGGAAGCGCCGGCTGCTGGCGGTAAGGTAAAGGGCCTCTTGGGCCCGAGTGAAGGCTACATAGGCCAAGCGCCTCTCTTCGTCCTCGTCTCCCTCTTTTAGAGTATAAGGCATTAGGGTCTCTTCAAAGCCAGCCACGAAGACCACAGGAAACTCAAGCCCTTTGGCCGCATGGATGGTGCTGAGGGAGATAGCTTCCTGATCCCGAGGGGCATCAGCTTGGTAAAGAAGCTCAAAAACTAAATCCTCCAGGGAATCTACCAGGGGGAAAAGGGCCTTTAAAAAGGCTTCTTCGGGCCGAGAAAAGGTAAGCTTCAGGTCTTGAGCCACCGTTTTGATTTCCTCCGGCCGTCGCCCGGAAAGATCAATCCGAGAGAAGGCCTCAAGTTTTCTCCGGAGGGCTTCACGGGCCTCATCCCGGAAAAAGACAGGAAGACCAGCCGAGATTAGAGCCTCTTTTAAAGGAGCAACCAAGGCCTTAAGTCTAACCAAAACGGCAAAATCTCCCCAGCAAAATGCCTCTCTAACTCCCATAAGCTCGGCAGCCAGAAAATCTCTCCCACCCACAAGGGCCTCAATAGTCTTACCAATAAAGACGGCCTCGGCCCGAGGGCTGGGAAAAAGGTGGGCCTCCAGGCGCCCCCCTCTTTGCAAAGACTCAAAGGCCGGAGCCCCCACAAGGCGACAGGCCACTTCCAAGATCTTCGCGGGGACTCGATAGGACCTCTTCAGCCGGAACTCCCCCACGTCAGGAAACTCTCGCCTTACGGCCTCAAAGATCCCAGGCCCCCCTGCACCCCTGAAACCATATATGGCTTGAAAGGGATCACCGACCAAAAAGTAACCCTCAGGCCTTAGGGATTTTAAAAAAAGAAGATCCGTGGGGCTTGCATCCTGAAATTCATCCACAATGACTTGACGAAAGGGCCCTCCCGAAGGGGCTAGGTGGGAGATGATCTGGAGAAGAAAATCATCAAAGTCGCCGCGACAGACCTCCTCAAGGACCTGGTTGTAAAGAGCAAAAAGGGAAGAAAATTCAGGGGAGAGCTTTTGAGAACCTGATTTGACCAAGGAAAAATGGGTAAGTATCCGGGACAGATCCCTCCGGGAGGCCTTAAACCCTGCTCTTAAAGACGCCTCTTTTAGGGCCTCAAACCTCTCTTCCTGGCTGGCTGGCTGGAAGACCTCAAGCCCCATTTTCCGAAACAGGGCCCGAGCAGCGGCATGAAAAGTCTTGATCTGGACCGAATCTCCCCAGCCCTTAGCTCTCGAAAGGAGTTCTCCAGCGGCCCGGGTACTGAAGGTAAGGACAAGGATCTCTTCTGGTTGGAGGCCTGCCTCCAGAAGAAAGGCCACCCGGGCTAGGATAAGTCTTGTCTTTCCGGCTCCAGGGCCAGCGATGACTAGGGTAGTCCGGTAAGGTGTGGCCACAGCCTTGGCCTGGTCAGCATCTAGGTCAAATCTTGACATCGGCCCAACCTCATGGCTCTATTTCAGGGCCTGTACAGGAGGGCCCTATGCGACATCTCTGGTGGATTTTAATAGTCCTTTTCGGCTGGTTCCTTCTAGCCCAGTTGGCCCCTTTAAACAACAGCCGGTATCCCTGAGTCTTCACTGGCCTTGGGTCCCAAGGCCAGACAACCTGCACCAACCCCGATGGCCTATCTTCCAAAGGTAGTCAATAAATTAGTCGGCCGGGCCCTTCATCGCTACCAGATGCTCCAAGATGGAGACCGGGTGGCAGTAGCTCTTTCCGGAGGAGAAGACAGCCTTGTCCTTCTATGGACCCTGAGACAATGGCAAAAAAAGGCTCCCATAAGGTACGATCTGGTAGTCATCCACCTCGATATGGGTTTTGAGGGACATGACTGGCCTCGTCTAAAAGAGTATCTGGATCAAACCGGACTTGAATACCACTTCGAGAAGACCGACTACGGCCCTAGGGCCCATGAGGCAGGGCGAGAAACACCTTGCTTTTATTGCTCCCGACTCCGCCGCAAACGCCTCTTTGAGCTCACCCATAGCCTTGGCTGCAACAAACTGGCCCTGGGCCACAATAAAGATGACATTATCATTACCTTTTTTATCAACCTGTTCTACGGGGCTGAAATTAGTACCATGGTTCCCTATCAGGAACTCTTCAAAGGCCTCATTACCCTTATCCGGCCCCTGGCTTTTGTGGACAAAAACCAGATAAAGGCTTTGGCCAGAAGGCTAGAGTTGCCGGTTATCGAAAATCCCTGTCCTACCGCCGGACAGACCAAAAGGGCAGAGCTGGCTGTTTTTTTAGAAAAACTTTACGCCCAAAACCCGCGTCTTAAGGGAAACATATTTCGAGCCCTTTTTCGTTGTCGCCCCGAGTACCTCCTCCGCTAGGCTCCCAAAGGCGGCCCTTATCAATAATATGAATTACCCGCCAGCCCTTAGAGAAAAGATCCTGGGCCAGGTACCAGCGATGGCAACGCCAAGGAAGCCGTTCAGCACAAACGATGGCCGAGACTTTGGCCCCGGCCTGCTGACAAAGCAGAGACAAGCCGACCTCATAGGTCTTGCCCCGCCGATAAGCCTCATACCCCCCAGAGCGATATCCCCCGAGCTCTTCTCCTAGATAACAATAATCCAGCCCCTCTTTAGCCAAGGCCCCAGCCAGGGGCTCCTGGTTGAAGTGGGGAAAACGGCTACTTTTGGGAAAACGCCGGACGTCAATCACCTGTAAGATCCCATGGACCTTAAGAATTCCCAAGAATTCACCCAGCCCCCGGTTACTGGTCCCCAGGGTATAGATTACTTTTCTCCTTGACAGATCTCCCTCCTGGTTTACTTTCTTTGAATAAGAATTTAAGAGATTTTGCTAGGAAATTAAAGAATAAAGGAGGCTTGTAGGATGCCTATTTACGAGTTTATATGCAAGAAATGTGGACAAATCTTTGAAAGGCTCGTCTTTTCCAACCAGGAGCAGGTCCTTTGCCCCAAATGCAAGGCTAAAGAGGTCCAGAAGCTCCTTTCCTCTTTTTCCTCACGCTCGGCCTCACCGGGGTCAAGTTTAAGTTCTGGTTGTGCCCCGGGATCAAGGTTTAGCTGAGCCTAGTAAAGGGGGCCTGGGCCAGGCCCCTCTCCTTGACGCCCCCCGCTCTTGCTGATACCTTCCTTGATCAAGGGATCAACAAAAATCCTTCCACGGAAAACTCTTCTGATAGGCGGTGAAGGGAGCGGGGGGAGGCATGAAAAGAGGGTTTATAAGATCGATTTTCTTTATTTTTTTCCTGTTAGGTATCGCGACGGGCTACTGTCAGGCGGCCATTAAGGTGGCCGTCTTGCCCTTTAAGGTCCATGCTGCCGAAGACCTTTCCTATGTAAGGGAAGGTATCCTTGACATGATGACTACCCGAATTTTCAAACCCGATGAGGTCATCGTTATTGATAAAACCTTGGTTCAAGCGGTCCTAAAGGATCTCTCTGGACCTCTTACAGAGGCCAAAGCTCGAGCCATCGGAGAGAGATTAGGGGTCGATTACGTTCTTTTTGGAAGCCTGACAGTCTTTGGTCAAAACGTCAGTCTAGATGCCCAGATGATTCCGGTTAAGGCCGGTCGGCAACCAATCGCTCTTTACACGGAGACCAGGGGTCTGGATGAGGTCATTCCTAAGCTGGCCACTTTTGCCCGAAAGATTGATTTTTATCTTACGGGCAAACCGACTCCGGCCCCACTGGCGGCCCAATCTGTCCCATCCTCTCAAATAGCCTCTACCTCCCCCACCCAAGGGGCTTCTCCAAGGGCTGAGCAGGTCACCCCCAACCGCATGCATCCGGAGCGTTTCTGGCGAGAGTCAAGCACCTCAGAGACTCCGGAGGCAAAAAGAGAGCACCTTTCCTCTTCCACGCCCTCCAACAACCAGCGGGCCGCCGTCAAGCAACCCAAGCCGAGCTGGAGAGATATAGATCCTTGGCCGGACTACCCACCAGATGAAGAACAGTTAGGGCCTATTGTCGAAGAGCCCCGGTCTCAAAAGGTTGAAAAACCTAAGAAAAAGAGGAACTGGCTAGGTTGGATTCCCTTCATTGGCAAGAAGAAAAAGGAAAAGGAGGTAGTTTTAACCCCACATCCCCAGGAGTCGACCTCGATTTCTACTCCAGAAGAGTCTTCTCCCGAGGCTCAAACCTCCCCTAGTCCTCCGGCTCCAGGAGAGGCTCAGTGGCAGTGGTACTAAAACGATAAATCTCCTCGGCCAGAACCCTGGGAGGGACCTGAAGACAGATCCTCTCCTTACAGGAGGAAGAAGAAGGCCAGCATGGTGGACAGGCTTCCGAACGCCAGACCTTTACTCGAGGACCTATAGGGGACCAGATCTTTGGATCAGTAGGACCAAAGATGACAAAGGTGGGAATCCCTAAAGAGGCCGCCAGGTGACTCACCCCGGAATCATTACCTATATAGAGCCGGGCCCTCTTAAGGATCTCTACTAGACCCTTAAGGGAAAGACGATCTAGAACATCCTGACCGTCCTTCAAAAGAGGCTCTCTTAAACTATCTTCTGCCGGACCGAGAACAAAAAGAACATCATAGCCCTTGTCTTTTAGACAACGGGCCAGGGTCAAAAAGGCCTCCAAAGGATAATTTTTATACCGGCTTCCGGATCCAGGGTGAATAATTACTTTTCGGCTAGTGCTACCCATCCAGTCAGCAAAGGTAAAGAGAGCCGGTTCTCCACCTATTTGGCTCAGTTGATAGTAGGCGGCAGACTCCAGCCCAGACGGTCGGGTGTTCACGACTTTGATCTCAAGCCCTAAAGAGACCAATCTGCTAATGGCCGTCTCCGGGGGGCGATGGAAGAAGAGATATATTCTCTTAGCTCCAGAGATTATGGCCGGAACCTTTCCCCAAAAAAGTGGGGCCAAGGGATCGGTAGAGAGAATTTCTCCAAGATGGCCCTCAAAAAGAGCCCGACCCTCGGAACGGGCCAGGAGAACGGTATCCTTTGATCTCTGGGCCAGGGCCCCGATGGCCAGTCGAGAGATGATAAGATCTCCTAGGGCTCCTTCGTGCCAGATAAGGACTCTACCCATGCCTCAGGCCGGAATTCCTACCGGGGCCAGGTAGATTACAGTCTCCTCCAAACCATCAAGCCCCAAAAGCTCGTTGATCTCATCATCAAAAAAGGCCCCCACCGGGCAGGACCCCAGTCCAAGGGCCTGGGCCGCCAAGAGAAGATTTTGACAGATGTGGGCCACGTCCATGAATATATAACGTATCCCTCGAGAACCATACTTGCTCATTGTGCGCCGAGGAATAGCCGACCAGATAAAAACCACTGGGGCCCGAGAGCACATCTTCTGGCCCAAGGCGGCCTCGGCCAGATCATCTCCAAAGTGGCCTTCTTCGAGATACTCAAGGGCGGCGGAGCTGACATCATAATGGACCAGTCCAGGAGGTACTCCGGCCACGTTATTAAGGCACAGATAGGTCTCAATAGGATAAAGGGCCCCGGCACTTGGAGCGGTCTTAAGGAGATAATGGCCAATTCGGGCCGTAACTCCCTGGGTTGCCCAGAGAAGAAGGGCAATAGTCTCTAAGGAAATAGGTTCAGAAGCGTATTTGCGTATTGAACGACGTTTGGCCAAGGTCTCCCAGAGAGAGACCTCGGGAGGAGCGATCCGCGGAAGTCTCAGACGCCGGGCCCCAGGATAGGTCTTAACAGGGGCTGCGGCCGAGATATTCTCCTTCTCTCGGCTCAGAAGCTCGGCCCGGTCATGTTTGCTCCTTTGGAGATAAACAAACCCGATGGACCGTCGGTAATCTGGCATCTTCTTCCCCCTTTATCCCTGAGCCTCCGCAAGTTTTACGGAGACGATCTTGGAGATCCCCTTCTCTTCCATGGTGATTCCATAAAGGGTGTCTGCAGCTTCCATGACCCTCTGATTATGGGTAATAATAATCACCTGGGCATGGCGGGCTATCTCCTTGACTAAACGGTTAAACTTAAGGGTGTTGGTCTCATCAAGAGGGGCATCGACCTCATCAAGCAAACAGAACGGCGAGGGTTTGGTCAAGAAAACAGCAAAAACCACGGCCAAAGCTGAAAGGGCTTTCTCCCCGCCAGAAAGGAGGCCCAAATGCTGAAGACGTTTGCCAGGAAGACGGATGTAGAGATCAAGGCCGGCCTCAAGGGGATCGTCGGAGCCTACCAACCGAAGCTCTGCCGTGCCGCCTTCAAAAAGCAGGGGGAAGACCTCTTTGAGCTTTTTGTTGACCTCGGCCACGGCCTCCCGGATCTTTTGACGGCAAAGGCGATTGATCTTGGAGATGGCTTCTTTGAGACTCTCTATAGCCTCAAGAAGGTCAGCCTTCTGACTGTTTAGAAACTCAAGCCTTTCTTCTACCCCTTGGTATTCTTCAACTGCGGCCAGATTGACCGCCCCCAGCCGGGAAAGTTCCTCTTTGATCTCTGCCACCCGTCTAGAAAAAGTCTCCTCATCAGGAGCCTCGTCTAAAAGGAAAGCAGGATCAAGGTTGTCAAGATCAAGTTGGTACTTCTCGGCAATCTTTCCCTTTAGATGGTCAGCCAAGAGACGCAATTCGGTTATCTCCAGGTCCAGATGGTGTTTTCCCTCAGCAATACGGCGCAACTCAGCTTCGGTAGCTCGGATATCTGCCTCCTGAGAGGAAAGGCGTCCTCTGAGGCCCGAGAGTTCTTCTTCCAGGTGCTTTCTGTGGGCCTGAAGTCTCACCAACTCTTCCTGAAGGTTAGCCACCCTGCTCTTCTCTTCGACCAAGGCCTCTTTGAGGGTTGAGAGCTTAGGTTCATATCCCTTGAGTTCCTCAGCAACCCTTTGACGTTGCTCCTGTGTCTGCCCTAGAGACTTCTCCAGGCGCTTCTTTTCATCCAGAAACTGCCGTCTTCTTTCCTCAAGTCTGGCCCGAGAAAGTCTTACCGCCTCAAGGCGCTGAGAGATCTCCTTTAGGAGCGAGGAGAGATCCTTTTCCCTAGCAACAAAGGCCTTGAGACGGTCCTCAAGGTGGGAGACCTCCTTGATGATCCCTTCTTTCTTGAACCTTATCTTCTGAAGCTCGGTCTGAATTTCTTCCTGGCGTCCCTCAGAGTCGCGGGCTCTGGCGGCCACAGCCTGATAACGCTCCCGCAATCCTAGAACCCGGGCCTCAAGACCAGCCAGATCCTTCTCCAGACTTAAAAGGCGCCTTTTCAGGACGGCCTCCTTTTCTTTGAGCCCAGAGAGACTCTTATGGACCTCCTCCCGGACCTGTCTAGTCCTTTCAAGGTCTTCCTGAAGGCCCCTGAGTCTTCCCTCCTCCTTGGCCTCAAGGCTGGCGAGCTCTTCTAAGCGACGTCTTCTTTCGAGAACCTCCTGCCCCTCGGAGGAAGAAAGGACCTTGATCATTCCCCCAGGCCAGAAGACAATCCCATCTTTAGAGGCAAGCCGAAGATCATCTCCATCAGAGAGATATCGTCTTAAGGCTGTCTCCAGGCTCTCCTCCAAAAAGAAGGCTGTCAGGACCCGAGCTAAGGCCTCAGGTACTCTTTCAACCTTCTCAAGAAGTCCCTTGGCCTCCCCCTGAAAAGTCCTCCTCAGGATCACCCCCCCTGTCCCCAAACGGGCCTCTCGAAGGGCCTCTATAACTTCTTTAGCCTCAGGGAGATCATCCACTAGGGCAAAACCAAGCCCTTCTGAGACCACGGCTGTCAGGGCTGCTTCCCAACCGGTAGCCGGTTTAATGGCCTCAACTAAAAGGCCCAGGCCCAAGTTCTCCTTGATAAAGCGAGCCGAAGGTGGCAGGCCGGCCATCTCGGCCTCAAGGCGCCTGAGCCTCTCAGCCTCTGCTCTAAGATCCTTAAGCCCCCGTTTAAGCTCAGAGATGGCCTCCTTGAGGTGCTCCTCCGCAGCCGAAAGTTTTTTTTCTTTAAGGTAAAGGTCTCCCAAGTCTCGAGAAAGACCGGTCAGTTCATTCTCTAATCTGGACTTCTCTTCCTTAAAAGAGGAGATCTGCTCTTCGGACTCCTTGAGCTTTAAGGAAAGTTCCTCGAGCTCTGCAGCTATCTGCTTGAAAAGTCTTCTCTGGCGATTCCCTTCGCTCTCAAGACGTCTTTCTTCGGCCTCAAGCTCTCTTTGACGCAGGATCAAAGAATCAAAATCCTTTTTTTTCTCCTCAAGAATAAGTCGCTGAGCCCTATATTGTTCTTCCTTTTGATGGCGCTTTTTGGCGAGCCGGTCTTCTTTTTCTTCGATCTCCTTTAAGGCAGCCTCCGTCCCCTTAAGGCGCTCATCAAGATCAAGAAATCTTTTCCTAAGGGTCTGATGGCGGCCGGTAAGCTCCTTTTCTCGGGCCTGAGCCGATTTAATCCGGGTCTCAAGGGCCTTAATCTCTCCCTTAAGGGCCTCTTGATGCTGAGCTGCCTCTCTGAGCTTCTCTCTGGCGGCCTCCTCCTTCTGACGAATCTGACCTAAAGCTTCTTCCTTCTCAGAAAGGAGCAGAACAAGCCGGGCCTTTTCGGTCTCTAGCGTCTGTCTTCGAGTCGAAAGAAGGGCCTCTTGCTGGCTGAGGGTTTCCTGCTCTTTGGAGAGATTCCGAATCTTGTCCCGAGCCAGCTTGAGACGCTGGGCCGCAAAGACAACATCCAGACGACGAAGCTCCTCCTTGAGGCGGAGATACTTCTCAGCCTTTCTGGCCTGCCGTTTAAGACTTGAACGTTGCCTTTTGACCTCGGCCAGGATGTCTTCCAGGCGGGTGAGGTTTTCTAGACTGGCCTTGATACGCCGCTGGGCCTCCTCACGGCGCGCTTTGTAACGGGAAACACCGGCTACCTCCTCAATAAGAAGACGTCTTTCCTCTGGCCTTAATTCTACAAAGGACCCTACCTCTCCCTGATCAATGATAGCATAAGCCCGGTGGCCAGCTCCGGTATCCATAAAGAGATAATGAATATCTTTAAGACGACAGGGACGGCCGTTGAGAAGATACTCACTCTCACCAGAACGATAAAGCCTTCGGGTAATGACAATCTCTGGAAGATCGGCCAGATCCCCTGGGGCATCTCCTTCATTTTCAATGATCAACCTCACCTCGGCAAAATTAGGACCACGGCCATTAGACCCCGAAAAGATAACGTCCTCCATCTCCCGGGCCCGAAGCCGTCTAGGGCTCTGCTCCCCCAGGACCCAGCGGACAGCATCAACAATATTGCTTTTGCCGCTCCCATTGGGTCCCACAATGGCACAAATACCCGGAGGGAAGGAAACCTCTACCCGGTAAGGAAAAGACTTAAAACCATAGAGCTCAAGGCGCTTGAGCTTCATCTGTCCTTCAAGAACTTCTTCATAATAATGGCATCTTCACCGGTGTCCTGATAATAACCAGGACGAAGGCCTGAGGCTACAAAACCCAGCTTTTGATAGAGATTCCGGGCGGCAACATTTGAAGGCCGCACCTCAAGCCAGGCCAAAGTGGCCCCTCGATGGCGGGCATATTTTAAGGCCAGTCTGATCAAACGGGTAGCCAATCCCTGACGACGGAAGGCCGGATGGATGGCCAAATTGAGAATATGAACCTCATCAAGGACCAGCCAAAAGGAGAGGAACCCTCTGGGGATACCAGCCACCTTAACAATCCAGAGTCTAGCTGCTGAGTGGGAAAGTTCACTAATAAAGGCGGCTTTAGACCAAGGATTAGAATGAGAAAGACGCTCAATCTCCACTAAACCCGGGATGTCCTCCTCCCTGGCGGGGACTATCCTGGCCTTCATGACAAGGTCAGTTCTGAAGAAGTTCGCTGGCTCTGGTAATGCTCTTCTTGCCGGCCTCGGCCACTACCGTAGCTAACTCGGGAAGGGGACGCTCTAAAGATTGAGCAGCCTTGATAATCATCGGAAGGTTAACCCCACTGACCACTTCAACCTTGCCCTCTTCCAAAAAGGCCAGACAGATATTGGAAGGGGTTCCCCCAAACATATCCGTAAGCACCAAGACACCTTCCCCATCGTTAACCTTGCGAATTGCCTGCAGAATTCTCTCCTTAAGCTCCTCAAGGGGTTCGTTGGGATCGATCCCCAAGCCCACTACTCCTTCAAGCCCGCCCATAATAAAAGCGGCGGCCAGAACCAACTCCTCAGCCAACCGGCCATGGGTAACAACAACTACTCCTGGCATGCTCTTCCCCTTCAGTCTTTGTCCATATCCCGATGGGTAATGAGGACATGTTCCCCCATTCCAATCAGGGCCTGCCGGAGCTCTTCAGCCACTACCACCGATCGGTGCCTTCCTCCGGTGCATCCTACCGCAATAACCATATAGGCCTTTCCCTCCCGATGATAAAGAGGAAGCAAAAAACCCAAGAAGTCCTCAATCAGCTCCAAAAAACGCCGGGCCTCTTCACAGCGAAGGACAAAATCTTTCACCGCCTCCTGACGACCGTCAAGGGGCCGGAGGAGGGGATTAAAGTAAGGATTGGGGAGAAAGCGAACATCAAACATGAGGTTGGCTTCGGGGGGGACGCCATGCTTAAAGCCAAAGGAGATCAGATGAATGGTCGGCCGGGCCAGGTCTTCTCTAGGGGCATAAAGACGGATTATCTCCGCCCGAAGCTGATGAACGTTAAAACCAGAGGTGTCCACCACCTGATGAGCCCATTCCTTAAGACCATGAAGGCGCTGTCTCTCAAAGCGGATTCCTTCAGCCAGGTTTCCCTTTGGAGCCAGAGGATGAGGTCTCCTCGTCTGGCTAAAACGACGGATAAGGACCTCATCGCTGGCTTCAAGGAAAAGGATCTCCAAGTGATAGCCCAAGTCCTGGACCTGCCTGAAGATCGACTGGTACTGGTCCAGAAAGGCCTTCTCCCGGACATCCATGACGATGGCCACCTTAAGCGGCCCTGGATCATCTGAGAGCTCCTGTTCTTTTAGGGCTAAAAACTCCGGCAATAGCAGAATGGGCAGGTTGTCTACACAAAAATAGCCAATATCCTCAAAGGCCTTCAAGGCCGTACTCTTCCCAGAACCAGAAAGTCCTGTGATGATAATGGTCTCAAGATGCGATCCCACTAGAATTCCGAATCGGCCTCCTTGATTACGGAAAGGATTTCTTCCGCATCCCTGGCCCCAAGGAGCCTCTGCCGAAAGAGGGGATCCTTGAGAAGTCTGGAAAGACGAGCCAGAAGCTTAAGATAGAGACTGGCCGCATTGTCAGGGGCCAGGATCAAAAATATCAGATGAACGGGCTGTTTATCCATGGCCTCAAAGTCAATGCCTCTGTTGCTCCGAGCCACACAGATAATCAGCCGGTCAAGACCCTTCATCTTTCCGTGAGGGATGGCCACTCCAGATCCAATTCCTGTACTTCCCAATTTTTCTCGCTCGCTTAAGACCCGGACAATATCTGCCGCCCGGAGATCCTTACGTTTATTAGCGATGATCTGGGCCAACTCCTCAAAGACGGACCATTTGTCCTCGGCCTTAAGCTCCGGGACAATACACTTTTTATCAATGAAATCTAAAATCCTCATGGCTCGGGCCAGGAAGGGCCAGGGATTACAAAGACTCCGGTTGAATCAAACCGTAGTGGCCGTCTGAACGACGGTAAAGAACGTTAAGGGTCTCGGTGTCAGCATTGACAAAGACTAAAAACTGGTACCCCATAAGCTCCAGTTGATCGATGGCCTCTTCCAGCGAAAGGGGCTTGGCCGTCACCCTTTCCACAACTACCTCTCGTTCTTCTGTTTCCACCGGAGCAGACACTTCGGAAACCGAGCGGCCCGGTCCTCGACCCTTGTGACTTTTGACCTTCTCCCGATGGCGCCGTAATTGGCGTTCCATCTTGTCAACCACCAGATCTATGGCCGAATACATATCGTTGGTCTCTTCCTTGCCATTAAGATTGAGACCGTTGCCTGTAATGACTACCTCGGCAATCTGGCGAAACTTCTCTGTAGTCAGAATGACATTTATCTCCGTCGGACCGCCAAAGTACTTAGCCAGTTTGCCGAGCCGTTTGACGGCATAATCCTTCAGACCTTGAGAAGGGTCCAAACGCCTGAAAGTAACGTTAATCTGCATAGGTTACCTCCTACGCCGGCTTGATAACACCTGGCCCGAGCCGGTGTCAACGACTAAAGATTCCTTTATCATTTGGTGGACAGAGCCGGCTTCTTGCGCCGGCTGGCAGGCAAAATCCCCATCATTTCTCGGTATTTGGCCACTGTCCTCCGGGCAATCTCGATCCCGTAGCGTTCTTTGAGGAGATTGGCAATCTTTTGATCACTTAAGGGCTTGGTGGGGTCTTCGGCCTGGATGATCTGTTTAATCCTCTCCCGAACGGTCTCCGAAGAGACTTGATCCCCTCCGACCCGATTAATTCCGGTGTTGAAAAAAAATTTTAATTCAAAAAGCCCCTGAGGGGTCTGAACATATTTGCCAGTGGTTACCCGGCTGATTGTTGACTCGTGCATCCCCACATCTTCGGCCACATCCTTTAAAATCAAAGGGCGCAGATAGGCCACCCCCTTGTCCAGAAACTCCCGCTGGAAACGCATTATGGATTCTGTAACCCGATAGATGGTCCGTTGACGTTGATGAAGACTCTTTATTAGCCAGAGAGCCGATCGAAGCTTCTTCTGGATATACTGTTTAGTCTCTAAAGGCACCCCTGGATCCTGAAGGAGGCGACGATAATGAGGACTTATACGCAGACGGGGAAGCCCCTCATCATTTAAGACAATGACATAATCATCCTCTACCTTATAGACGAAGATATCCGGGACAATGTAATGGGTGGCCTCGCCGCTGTAGTTTCGGGCCGGACGGGGCTCAAGCTGGGAGATGATCTCTACTGCCTGGGCTACCTCCTCCAAAGAGATATGAAGATCGCGGGCGATGGCCTGAAAGTTCTTAAGCTCAAGGGCCCGAAGATGATCCCGAACAATACGTTCCACCACCGTATCCTCAAGGCCAAGATGACGGATCTGGATAAGAAGACACTCCCTTAGATCCCTGGCCGCCACTCCCACCGGGTCAAACTCCTGAACCTTGGCTAGAACCCGTTCCACCTTCTCCAAAGGTGCTCCGGTATCCCTGGAGATATCCTCCAAGGTAGCCGCAAGATAGCCCCTGTTATCCAGGTTTCCAATAATGTGGGTGGCGATCAGGCGTTCGGACTCATCCATGTCTGAGAGCTGCAATTGCCACATCAGGTGAGAGGCAAGGGAAGTCGGACTGGAGAGGGAGCCTTCAAAGGAAATGGACTCCTTCTCCTCATAGGCAAAACTCATGATGGCTGTCGAACGCTCATCGCCCTCAAAGTAATCGCCATAATCACTCCAGTCAGCATCCCTCAAGGGCTCATCCCCCCAAGGGCCTTCTTCTGTGGGGGAAAGAGAGACCTCCGGAATTTCCGGGCCAGATTCCTCCTCGGAGTAAGAGGTAAAGTCTTCCCGGCCCTCTAAGGAATCCTCAAGCAGGGGGTTTTGTTCTATCTCCTGCTCTATGGTCTCCTGGAGTTCAAGGCGGGAGAGCTGCAGCAGCTTGATGGCCTGCTGCAGCTGGGGGGTCATAACCAACTGTTGGGTCAGTTTGAGGTGTTGTCTTAATTCAAGGGCCATGATTAGAGGCTAAAACCTTCACCTAGGTAAAACTTACGGGCCCTCTCACTCTGGGCTATCTCGTAAGGGGTGCCTTCTTCGATGATCTTTCCTTGACTTACAATATAGGCACGGTCACACACCGTCAAGGTTTCCCGGACGTTGTGATCAGAGATGATAATCCCCAAGCCCTTCTCTTTGAGGCTCTGGATGAGGCCCTGAAGGTCAGCTACCGCCAAAGGATCAATGCCCGCAAAAGGTTCATCGAGAAGGACAAAGCTTGGATCCGTGGCCAGGGCCCGCATAATCTCCACCCTCCTTCGCTCCCCGCCAGAAAGCTGATATCCCTTCTGATCGGCTACATGTTCTAGACCAAACTCAGCAATAAGATTTTGGGCCTTTTTTCGGCGTTCCTGTTGGGAAAGTTTCTTTCTCTCAAGGATGGCCAAGATATTTTCGACCACGGTAAGTTTGCGAAAGACAGAGGCCTCCTGAGGAAGATAGGTTATCCCCAGCCGGGCCCGACGATGCATGGGGAGCCTGGTAATCTCCTCCTCATCAAGAAAAACTCGGCCCCCGTCGGGGCGAATAAGACCGGCCAGCATGTAAAAGGTGGTCGTCTTTCCGGCACCATTGGGCCCTAGAAGACCAACTATCTCCCCCCGAGAAACAGAAAGGTCCACTCCATCAACTATCCGACGGCGGTGATATTCTTTAAGGAGGTTGTGGGCCCGAAGATGATCAGCCTGCATTTGTTCATTCTTCCGGATAAACGATGGCCTCGACCTTTTTACCCGGGGCAGCCTCGACCAAACTCCGGTCTTCGTTTAAGAAAAGGGTGATCTTTTTGCCCCGGACGATGTTTCCCTCTCTGACCACCTGAGGGTTATCCTCAAGGAGAACCTTTTCCTCATCCCGGAAGTAGGTAGCCACCCCTCCGGTAGCCACCCATGATTTCTGGATAATCTTGACATTTCCCAGAGCCACCATCTTATAGACCTTCTTTCGAACCCCTTTATCGGTCTTCACTGGATGATAATAAACCACCAGTTTGTCAGCATAGAGGGTAAGGTCTTCCTTCTTAGCCACTACATGGCCAGTAAAGATAACCATCTGCTTGTCGTCCAGGGATTCGAGCTGATCGCTGGTGATCTTGATCGGAGCCCCAGAGAAGGCCTTAGGGGCCAAGAGAAAAATGCTTAATAGGACCCCAAAGAAGACCCGACCCCACTTTAAATAAAATCTTCGCCAATCATCTCTACCTGGTGACATATCTTAAGCCTTCCTTTATTTATTTCGTAGACGAAACCAACTCCCTTAATCCTCAAATCTTCGGCCTCGATAAAGACCTCTTTTTCTCCAACCAGCCGGTCTTCCTGAGGAAGATAGAGGAGACTTTTGGTCCTTAGGGTGCCTCGGTCCCTGGTCTTGATCATGACAGAGCCCTCTAAAAAAAGCTTCTCTTCTTTAAGATCATACCAACCCTTGTCCCCACGAACAAAAAAATCATCTTTGTCCCCGGAGGTTATCTCAACCTTCTTAAGCCTTAAAAGCCCTTGTTTTTCTAACAGACTGGCCCGGATTGCTAGAACAGTGTAGCCCGTTTTCTCCCCTCTGTATTCCACAAATTCTACATCTTTGAGAATTATATCCGGGGATTCTTCATCTCTTTGCGGAGGAGGTGTCTCTTGATTGAGGCTACAGGACCAAAAACAGAAAAGTAGACTTAAAAGCAATAAGACTCGGCCGTAAGAAAGCATCTTAGCAACTCCTCCCACTTTCCCTGAGCCTGAAGGATAAGATCTGCGACCTCTCTTACCGCCCCATGGCCTCCAGAAAGGCGAGTTACATAGTGGACGTGTTCCTTAAGGGGAGGCCAAGCCTGAGGAACAGTTACCGCAAGACCTACCCGTTTGAGCACTGGAAGATCTATCCAATCATCGCCCATATAGGCCACCTGTTGATCTTCAAGACCCTTCTTGCGGCAGAGTTCAAGATAAAGATCAAGCTTATGGAGGCTCCCCTGAATGACTGTCTTGATACCCAGTTCTCTGGCCCGATGGACCAGAGGAGGGCTTGTCCGGCTGGTAAGAAGGGCCACCTCCAAGCCGGCCATCTGGAGAAGCTTTATCCCCATACCGTCGCGGACACAAAAGCTTTTTATCTCGCTGCCGTCTGCGGCGACAATAATCTGGCCATCGGTAAGGATGCCATCGACATCAAGAAGGAGGAGACGAATTCCAGCAGCCCGTTTTAAAACCTCAGGTGGAAATTGAAACATCTCTCAGCCGATATATCTGGGCCAACTCCTCAAGGAGCCAGGCTGCCTGAGGGAGGGAAAGAGAGTTGGGGCCGTCGCAACGGGCCAGATCAGGATTCTCATGGACTTCCATAAAGATCCCATCGGCCCCAGCAGCCACCGCTGCCTTGGCCAGGGGAGCCACAAACTGCCGCTCCCCGGCACTTTTTCCCTCTCCGCCTCCAGGGAGCTGGACACTATGGGTAGCATCAAAGATTACCGGATAACCAAAGGCCCTCATTATAGGAAAAGATCTCATATCTACCACTAGATTGCGATAACCGAAAGAAACTCCCCTTTCGGTGATCAGCAGATTCTCGTTCCCTACAGAGGCCGCCTTCTCCAGGGCATAACGCATATCCCAAGGGGCCATGAACTGCCCCTTTTTGAGATTAAGGGCCTTCTTTGTCCGAGCGGCAGCGAGGATAAGATCAGTCTGCCGACAGAGGAAGGCCGGAATCTGGATAGCATCAAGGATCTCGGCCGCCGGTTCCACCTGCCAGGTTTCGTGGACGTCAGAGAGCACCGGAACACCGGCTATCTCCTTGATCTGGGCCAGTATCTTGAGCCCCTCTTCAAGACCGGGACCCCGGTAAGAAGAAAGTCCAGTCCGGTTCGCCTTGTCAAAGGAGGCTTTAAATACGTAGAGAAAACCTGCCCTCTGAGCGGCCTCTTTCATAAAGAGGGCAATTCTGACGGCCAAGTCAAACTCCTCAAGAACACAGGGCCCGGCAATCAAGAGGGGAGGGCCTTGGGGACCAAATTCTATTGGACCTATGTGGATGGTCTTCATCCGGCAATAAGCTTTTTCATCTTCTGGGCCAGGGATTCGGGATCAAGGCCCTGACGGCGATAAAGATCATCTGGCTTGCCACTTGAACCATAATGGGACACACCACACCTCTTCAAGGGGACAGCCACTCCAGAGTCAGCTAAGACCCTAGCCACCGCCGCCCCTAGACCAGTATCAACGACATGATCCTCGGCGGTGACAATGGGGCCGATCAAGGCCGCATCCATAATAGACTTGACATCAAGAGGTTTAAAAGAAGCCATATTGAGAACTCCTACAGAGATCCCTTCCCGGGCTAGGATCTCTCTGGCCTCTAAAGCCCGGACTACCATGGGACCAAAACAGATAAAAGTCCCCTGGTCGCCCCGACGGATCCAATCGGCTTGGCCGGGTTTAAATTCGTAATCTTCACTAAAGAAGGGACGACCAGCCTCATCAAGGATGATCTGGGTCTTGGAGCGCCCCATACCGACAAAAAAGTTACCTGGAGTTCGGGCTACATAACGAATGATCCGATCTGTCTGGTTGGGGTCTGCCGGCAAAAAAATAGAAAAACCAAACAAGTTCTGCAGAAGACCGAGATAATCAAGACACTGATGGGTGGGGCCATCCTCACCAACATCAAGCCCCAGGTGGGTAGAGACGACTTTAAGGTGGGTGTGATTGAGATCATTTAGACGATGTTGATTATAAGTCTCACAGACGGCAAAGACCCCAAAAGTGGAGAAAAAGACGACAAAACCCTCCCGCGAGGCGGCTCCAGCAGCCGTAGCCGCATGATGCTCCTGGATACCGGATTCAAAGAAGGCCTCAGGAGACCACTGACGGAAGGCGGTCATCTTCACAGAGCCTTCGAGATCACAGGAAAAACCCAGAATCTTAGGACGTTTCCCAGGGATATTGTTGACTTCAGCTAGACTTCGCAGGGCCTTTCCATAAGCTGAACGATTGTCCATCTTGACCTCGGGGCCATAGAGAATGGGTTGGCCCGGGTCAACCTCCGGATAGGGGGCTTCAGACTCAAAGGGTTTACTAAAGTGGACATAGGCCCGCCGACGTTCTAAAAGGGCCTCAATATCGTCTTCAAAACCTAATTCCCTCAGGGCCTCCTGAGCCAGATCTGGCTTGAGGGCCTCACCATGCCAACGGGCTACGTTCTCCATAAAGGAGATCCCCTTGCCCATGACTGTTCGGGCTAGGATGGCCGTAGGCCGGGCAGGATTTTCGACCTCCTTGAGCCAAGCCTGCCTAAGAGAGCGGTAGATGGCCGGAAAATCATGGCCATCACAAAGATAAATAACATTCCAATAAGTAGCCCGATACTCATCCCTTAAAGACTGAGGAATAATTAGATCAGTATCACCACCGATCTGAAGATGATTCCGGTCAACCAAAACAATGAGGTTATTGAGGCCAAACTTAACAGCAAAACGCCGGGCCTCAATGACCTGACCTTTTTGCTGTTCACCATCACCCATGAGACAAAGGACCCGATTTTCCTTAAGGCCATTCAATTTAAGAGAAAGGGCCAGCCCACAGGCGGCCGAAAGACCTTGACCAAGATTGCCTGTGTTCCACTCAATACCCGGGACCGTCTGCTCCACATGCCCAGCAAAGGCTGAACCCGCCCGCCGGAATTCCATAAGAAAGGCCTCCTCAGAGACATAACCATACTCTACGAGAACACTGTAAGCCGCCGGAGAAATATGGCCATGACTGATGAGTAGCCGATCTCGATCCAGCCGGCGAGGCTTCTGAGGATCATGACGCATAAGGGCATAGCTCATCAGAAGGAGATGGAGTGAGGACAGTGAGCCCCCCGGATGGCCACAACCGGCCAAGGTAGTGGCCAGAATGATCCTTCGGGCGCACCTTCGCCACATCCCCTGAAGGATCTGAATCTGTTCAGCACTCAAGGACTCCTGGGAAAGATCGATCCGCAACATCTCTCCGTCGCCTCCCGGCTCTTTGATTTGCACCCCCTCTTTAACCTCACTTTATCAGTCTATCAAGCCGGGATCTCGAGGAGGTCCAGAAAGAATTTAAGAAATTTATTTTTTCAACCGTTAATTTATCTGGAAGAGGAAAAGACGGGGCGTTTTAGAATGTTTTTTGGTGAAAAATTACATTTTTTTAAATCCAGGAGGAAAATACCATGACTAGTAGCCTCAGGTGGAGGGATCTCTCTATTCGCTACAAGATTCTTCTTCCCTTTCTCCTGGGAGTGTTCTTCTTCTCCGGAGTCTTTATCTGGCACTCCCAAAGATCCTCCGAGATGTTAATCTCCTACACTGGTCAAGAAGGAGTTAAAGACGCCCTCACCAATACCCAAAAGATTCTCAACCAGACCCTGGCCACAGAGACTATGCTGGCCAGCTCTGTGGCCGCCCTTGACGGAGTCAAGGAGGCCCTAGGACTTACCAACCGGGATCAGCTCCTCCAGATCGCCCTTCCGATCGTTAAACAGGCCAAAAAGAGCTCAGGCCTCGACTTCTTTCTCCATTTCCATACCCCCGACGGACACTCCTTCCTCAGAACATGGAAGCCAGAGAGCTACGGCGATGACCTCAAGGGATTCCGGCAGATGGTAGTCGATGTCATCCGGACCAAAAAACTCGTCACCGGAATCGAGGCCGGCCGAGGGGGGCTGGCCATCCGGGCAGTAGCCCCTGTTTTCTGGGATGGAGAATATGTAGGCAGTGTAGAGGTCAGTATTCCCCTTAAGGTTGTCCTCGACTTGGCTAAAGGAACGGGCCAGGAAATCGGGGTCTTTATTACCCCGGAGACCGCCTCGGTCATTACCAAGGCCTCCTTTGACTCTAAGGTGGGCAATCTCTTCCTGGCAGCCACTACCAGCCCATCTCTGGCCTCAGTGGTTACGGGTCCCTTCCTGGGAAAGACTTTAAAAGAAGAGACCATTACCAGGGAAGAACATCTAGGTCTGGGGGGTTTTCCACTGGTTGGTTACGGGGGGAAGGTCCTCGGATCCTTGGTTGTCTCTCGGGACCTTACGGCTCTTGCGACCCTTTCCAGAGATTGCACCCTTCGGTCTTTTCTGGTAGCCGCCATTAGTTTTCTCATAACCACCGCCTTTGCTATCGGGGTCTCCTGGCAGCTCAGCCGTCATCTCCGTGGAGTAGTCGACCGCATGAACGACATCGCCCAGGGTGAGGGGGATCTTACCAAAGAGCTTCCGGTGACTGGTAAAGATGAAATGGGACGCCTGGCTCTGGCCTTTAATCTCTTTTTAGACAAACTCCGCGGACTCATCGGTCGGGTCAAGGATCAGACCGAGGTTCTGGAAGGGGCCGCTGGTGATCTGGAAAGGACCTCCGGAAACCTAAGCCAAGGATGCCAGCTAGTCCATGGACGGACAAACAACATTGCTGAGGTGAGCCAGACCGTGGCCAAACGGGCCGATGAGGTTCACGGGATGATTGCCGAGATGGAAAAGGCCATCACCGAGATCTCCACCCAAACAGCCTCCGCCGCCCAGGTAGCCCAGGGAGCCCAGGAGAAGATTGAGAATGTCAGCCAGATAATCAGCGAGCTCGATCAGAGTTCGCAGGAAATCGGTGAGGTCCTTAATTTTATCACCTCTATTGCCGAGCAGACCAATCTCTTGGCGCTGAACGCCACCATCGAGGCCGCCCGGGCCGGAGAGGCTGGAAAAGGCTTTGCCGTAGTCGCCGGTGAAGTAAAAGAGCTAGCAAAACAGACCGGCCAGGCCACAGAGAGTATTGGCCAAAAGATTCAGGCTATCCAGGAAGCCACCAGCAAGGTTATCCAATCAACCCGAGAAGTGGCGGAGATAATCTCCCAGATCAACGACATCTCGGGAACCATTGCCGCCGCAGTTGAGGAGCAGACAGCCACTGTTTCGGCCATCGGAGAAAGCGCCACCGAGATGAGCCAACAAGGAGAGACCCTCTCCCGCCTTATTCCGGAGATGAGGGAGGCCAGTCAGCTGGCCAAAGAAAGCATGGCCCTTATCAGAGAGCACAGCCAGAAGCTGGCTGAACTCTCCTTACAGATGAAGGGAATAGTTTCCCAGTTCAAAACCTAAGAGCTCCCTTGGAAAGGGGCAGAAAATTACCAAGGAGGTCCTAAAATGTTGAAGAAGATCCTAACCTTGGCCCTGACAGCCTTCTTTGTACTTTCCTTCTCTGTCCCCGTGGTCTGTGCCAAAGATGTCTATTACCTAGGGGTCCTGGCTAAACGGGGCAAGAGAAAGGCCATTGAACGCTGGCAAAAGACCGCTGAGTACCTTTCCGCCAAGACCGGGGTCACTATCAAATTGCGGCCTCTGAGCTTTGAAGCCATTGAGCCCGCCGTAGCTAAACAGAAGATCGACTTCCTGATCGTCAATCCCCAATACTACGTCTATCTTAAAAAGTATGGAGCCACCCCTTTAGCCACCCTGATCAACGTGCGGATGGGGAAGAAACTCAACCAGTTTGGAGGGGTTATCTTTGTCCGCAAGGACAGCCCTATCAACTCGGCAACAGATTTTAAGGGGAAAAAGTTTATGATCGTCAACTTCAAATCCTTCGGTGGGGCTCACATGGCCTTTTACCACTTCTTACAAAAGGGACTCAATCCCAAGACAGACCTGGGCAAGATCATGGTGGGCAAGACCCACGACAATGTCGTCTATGCCGTTCTTAAAGGTCAGGTTGATGGCGGAACAGTCCGGACAGATACATTAGAACGTATGCAGGACGAAGGTAAGATAAAGCTGGCAGATTTCAAGATAATCGATGAACAAAAAGATGATTTTCCTTTTGTCCGTTCAACCAGGCTTTATCCAGAATGGCCATTTTTCACCTTTCCTTTTGTAGATAATAATCTTTCGGCGGCGGTAAAAAAGGCCCTTCTGGAGATGGAACCTGAGGATCCAGCCGCCAAAGCTGCCAAGATTGCCGGCTGGAGCGAACCCCTCGACTACACTCCAGTTATAAAATGTATTGAGGCCACCTCCAAGGCCGGCCTTTAAAAGAAAGGGGGCAGAGGCCCCCTTTCTTTATCCCCTTTCTTTATCCCCTTTCTTTATAGAATTCCCTCCTTTAGAATTTGATCAGAAGACCATCTTGTAATTTTAAAGCCCTTAATCTTACGTAAACTAAGTCCATGGCTGAACCCCGGTTTATAGAACCTGCCTGTCCCAAGGGTTTAAGGTTTCCTCAAAGGGCCTTTTTCGTTCTTACGGCCAGAGAATTCTGGTCTCTGGTCAAGATTCTCTCCATAAAAGCCAGATCATTTGGACTTCCCTATTGCCGAATGGCCTCTCAGGAGGGACTTTTAGTGGGCCCGTCACTCTCTGCCCCTCACGCAGTTATGGTCCTTGAGACATTGAAGGCCTGTGGACTTAAAGAGGTGATTATCTTTGGCTGGTGTGGTTCTTTAAGCCCAGATCTTTTCCCCGGAGAGGTCTTTTTGCCAAGCAGGGGACATTCTTTCGAAGGGGTAAGCCGCCACTATCCTGAAGCCCAAAGCCTTCCCTGGTCCAAGGGGCAAGAGACTTTAAAGATACTTCTTACAGAGTCTGGTTTTAAGGTCAGAGAAGGGGCTCTGGCCTCAACCGATGCCCCTTTTCGAGAAACCGAAGACTTTATCATCCAGCTCAAGAAAAGGAGAATCTTGGCCATCGACATGGAAGTCTCTTCCCTGATGCAGGTGGGCCAGGCCTTGGGGATTCGGATCTCCTGTGCCCTTCTGGTAACCGACCGTTTAGACAAAAGTTGGGAAGACTACCGTCAGAAGACCCAAGAAGTAGGTCTAAGAATAGTCCGGGTCATCTGGGACAAACTGTTATGCCTTCCAGAATGATCAGGATGGAAAACATAGCCGTGATTCTTGTTTCTCCCCGGTATCCGGAAAATATTGGAGCCGCGGCCAGGGCCTGCAAGAACTTTGGGGTCCGAGAGCTGGTGGTCGTGGCCCCAGAGCGCTGGGATGAAGAGGCTGTCTTGAAAATGGCCACCCATGAAGCTGCAGAGGTGGCCCGCAACCTAACCATCTTTAAGAACCTCAAAGAGGCCCTTAAACCCTATGGTTATATTGTGGGAACCACAGCCCGTCTGGGGCGCCACCGCCGGGTCCTTGAAACCCCGAGGGATATCGCTCCCAGGCTGGCGGAACTGAGCCAACAGAATAAGGTTGCTCTGCTCTTTGGCCCCGAGCACCGGGGTCTATCCAATGAAGAACTCTTCTATTGTCATACGGCCATCACTATTCCCACGGCCGAGTTTCCCTCGCTCAACTTGGCCCAGGCAGTGGTGGTTGTCCTCTACGAGCTCTTCACCTCCGGAAAAACTACCGGGCTTGCCAGACCCCGGCGAGCCACCTTTGCCGAAACTGAGGCCATGTATGGCCACTTAGAGGAACTCTTTGACCACATCGGTTTTATCCCCAAAGATACCCGTCAAGTATATCTGACTAACATCAGACGTTTTCTCGGCCGGCTAGATCTCACCGCCCAGGAGGTTCAGATAATTCGGGGCTTTTGTCGCCAGATGCTCTGGGCCCTAAATAAAAAATCATCTGCCCCTAAAGACCAAGATCACTGTCGCTAAAAATCAAGTTATACTCCGTAGTCGGCTGTAAGTTATAATTATAAAGTTACTTTAAATAAAAAGGGCTCCAGCCCGATATCATTAGTAAAACTCGGAGTTTTATAAGGATGCGATGGCCTTTACTTCTTTTGTTAATCTTCTCAGTGGCCGGACTTAATGGTTGTGGAGGAGAGAGACTAGCTCTCAAGATGGCCCCAGCGGTGGGGGTCTTTGGCCTCAGCCAAGCCCGAGAAAGACCTCTTCTAAAGACCGAGCCGCCTCGGGCAAGTCTCATCTATGCTGAGAGCTCTGGATTTGCCTTGGTAGAAGACAAATGAGAATCTTTTGGGCTTTTATTTCCCTGTGTCTCCTTTCCTGCACTGTAGTAAGGCAACCGGCTATTGAGACCACGGGCCCCCGGGTCTATCTTGGTCCTACCGGTCCTCTTGGGACCGGCCAGACGATCTGTCTATCTCCCTTTGTGGCCGAAGATGACCAACTTGGTTGGGCTACTGCCCAGATCTACCGAAATGCCCTCCTTGAGGCCGGAATTCCCGCTAATATAAGGCTTCTTAGCGGACGGCCGATCTTAAAAGGCCAGAAGGTAAAGGACTGCGATTACATTCTTTTAGGGAAGATAAATTATCTTCTACCTCCGGCCCCCACCGGAGGGGGGGCCTTAGAGATTGAGGTAGAAATGTATTCATTACCTCACTGGAGTCCTTTTCTCCATTTAGTCGAATCCGCCATCATCCCTTACGGAACCTATGGAGAGTATCCACCGGGGATAGATATCCGTACCGCTCCGGCTCCTTCAGCAGCTACAGTAATAAAGCGCCTCGCCGACCACCTCGGCCAAATTCTTTATTAAAATTAAAAGCCCGGCTCAGATGAGCCGGCTTGGTCTTACCCAGAGGATCCTCATTCGCCTTTTTTGAATATCAGCTCTTTGCTGAGCTCGTCGTAATCGACGATAATATGGTCTCCGTCTTTAAAGGTCCCGTCAAGGATCTTGAGGGCCAGGGGATCCTCCACATAACGTTGGATGGCCCTCTTGAGTGGCCGCGCCCCATAGACTGGATCATAACCAACCTGGGCCAGCCAATCTTTGGCCGCATCTGTCAGGGTAATGGTGATCCGACGCTCCTCAAGACGTCTCTGGAGATAGCGCACCTGAATATCAACTATCTTTTTGAGATGATCTCGGGTCAAGGCGTGAAAGATGATGATTTCATCGACCCGGTTGAGGAACTCCGGCCGAAAACTGGCCCTTAAGGCCTCCATAACCCGACGTTCCATCTCAGCTCGGTTCCCAGGGCCAAGTTCCTGGATCCACTGGCTTCCGATATTTGAGGTCATAATGATGATGGTGTTGCGAAAATCTACTGTCCGTCCCTTACCGTCAGTCAGCCGTCCATCATCGAGGATCTGGAGAAGAATGTTGAAGACGTCTTGATGGGCCTTTTCAATCTCATCAAAAAGGATCACCGAATAGGGCCGCCGCCGAACGGCCTCTGTAAGATAACCACCTTCCTCGTAGCCCACATAGCCTGGAGGAGCTCCGATCAGCCGGGCCACCGAGTGTTTTTCCATGTATTCACTCATGTCGATCCGAATCATGGCTTGTTCGGTGTCGAACATGAATTCAGCTAGGGCCTTGGCCAGCTCAGTCTTACCCACACCGGTAGGCCCTAAGAATATAAAGGAGCCGATGGGTCGATTCGGATCTTTAAGGCCGGCTCGGGCCCGGCGGACAGCGTTGGCCACCGCCCGAATGGCCTCCTCTTGACCAACTACCCGTTGGGCGATCCGCTCTTCCATCTTAAGGAGTTTTTCCCGTTCACTTTCAAGAAGCCGGGAGACTGGAATCCCGGTCCACTTGGAGACTATCTCGGCGATATCCTCGGCATCGACTTCTTCTTTAAGGAAACTCTTTTCCTTCTGAATTTCAGCCAACTGCTGGTTGAGATCCTCAAGGCGACGTTCCAGCTCCGGAATGCGACCATAGATGATCTCCGCCACCCGGGTCAGATCTCCCTGGCGCTCGGCTTGTTGGGCTTCGATGCGGAGCTGATCAATTCTTTCTTTGATCTTCCGGATCTCCTGGATGACCTCTTTCTCTTTGCGCCAGTGGGCCTTCATCTCTTCGGCCTGACGGCGAAGATCCTCAAGGGTAGATTCTAGCTTGGCTAATCTCTCCCGGGCCGCTGGATCGGTCTCTTTCTTAAGAGCTTCGCGTTCAATCTCCAGCTGCATGATCTTACGTTCGATCTCGTCGATCTCACTAGGAAGGGAATCTATCTCGATGCGGAGTTTGGCTGCGGCCTCGTCAATAAGATCGATAGCCTTGTCCGGCAGATAGCGATCCGTGATATAACGATGTGAAAGGGTTACTGCAGCGATGATGGCGCTGTCGGTAATCCTCACTCCGTGGTGAACCTCATATTTCTCCTTGAGCCCCCGAAGAATAGCAATAGCCTCCTCCACCGTAGGCTCATCCACATAGACCGGTTGGAAACGACGCTCAAGGGCCGGATCCTTTTCGATATATTTGCGGTATTCATCAAGGGTAGTAGCCCCTATACAATGGAGTTCCCCGCGGGCCAGGGCTGGTTTGAGCATATTTGAGGCGTCCATAGCCCCCTCGGCTGCCCCGGCTCCTACCAAGGTGTGGATCTCATCAATGAAGAGGATAATCTCCCCCTGGCTCTGCTCGACCTCTTTGAGTACGGCCTTAAGGCGTTCTTCAAACTCACCCCGGAACTTGGCCCCGGCAATAAGAGCCCCCATGTCCAATTGGATGAGGCGTTTGTCTTTAAGGGGCTCAGGAACATCACCGGCGACAATTCTCTGAGCCAACCCCTCAACTATAGCTGTCTTCCCCACACCCGGCTCACCAACTAACACCGGGTTGTTCTTTGTCCGCCGGGAGAGGATCTGGATAACTCGACGGATCTCTTCATCTCGGCCGATGACCGGATCAAGTTTGCCGGCTTTGGCTAAGGCAGTGAGATCTCGGCCAAACTTCTCCAGAGCTTGATATTTATCCTCAGGGCTCTGATCGGTGACCCGCTGGTTGCCCCGGATGGACTTGATAACCTCGGCAGCCGCCTCTTTAGTTATTCCCCGCCGGGCCAAGACCTGGGCCGCCGGAGTTCCAGACTCAAGAATGGCCAATAGAAGGTGTTCAACCGAAACAAATTCATCCCGCATCTCAGCAGCAATCTTAAAGGCCCGGTCAAGAACCTGTTTTAAGGCCGGGGAGATGTAGACCTGGAATCCAGGTCCTCCAACCTTGGGAAACTTGGCAAGTTCCTCCTCCAAGTCTGCAGCCACCAGGGAGGAATTTATCCCCAGACGCTCAAGGATTATAGGAACAAGACCCCCTTCCTGCTCCACCAGGGCCTTGAGGAGGTGTTCGGGCTCAAGCTGTTGGTGGCCCGCAGATTCGGCCGCTTGTTGGGCACTCTGCAAGGCCTCCTGAGACTTAAAAGTGAACTTATCCATTCTCATAGTGTTCTTTCCTCCGTTTTTTAATGTTTCAATTATTAACTTTGTTTGCGCCAAGGAAGGTAAGGATGGCCCATTGCCCTGTCAACCGAGTAAGGGCCATCAAAACTTGACATAGGAGCAAATAGAGGCTAAAAAAGAGATACCTTTTGGGCCATGGCAGCCCTTGAGGGGGAAATTACCCCTCAAGGGCTTTTTTATTTGAAACCCATGGAGGTTGGGTAACGGTCGTCGCCCCCGGATCTTGGTGATCCGGGGGTATTTCTTTTTGGAGCACCCTTTATCTTTGTTTAGTAGATATTTTTGCCTTTATCGTCCGTGCTGGCCTAAACTTAAATGTAAAGGCTTTGGGGCCCTTCCAGCCAACCACCCAAAAGATGAAGGTGAAGGTGGAAGATCACCTGCCCTCCCCCACGTTCAACATTAAAAAGCAGTTTATAACCACTTTGAGCAATCCCTAACTCTTCGGCCACCTTCTTGCCGGCCATGATAACCTTGGCCACCAGCTCGGCGTCGTCTTCAGCGAGGCTGTTGATCGAAGATATATGGCGTCGAGGAACAATTAGAATATGGACAGGCGCCTGGGGGTTGATATCCTTAAAGGCCACCAGGTCTTCGTCCTGATAGACAAAATCCGCCGGGATCTCTCCCTTAATGATCTTACAGAAGATGCAATCCTTCTCCATCATCACCCTCCTTTAAGCTGGGCGTTTAAAAAATTTATTCAACCCATAAGAGGTGGATTTGCCCAAAAGGCTGAAAGAGCCCTTTTAAAGGACTCCAGATTCTCGGCCTTAAGGTCATAGAAGACCTCTACCACCTGATTGAGCCGCGAGAGTACCAACAGGTTCTCCGCCGATTCAAGATGGTAACCAGAGACTATCTCCTTAAACGTCTCTTTAAGAGGCACAGCCGAAGGAATCAAAAGCCCTTTTAGCCAGAGAAGTAGATCCTCTGAGGGATCAGGCTCTAGAAAGACAAAACCAGCCCTCAGCCCCCTTGGCTCATAGAAACGATAGATTCTATCTATCTCGGCCACCAACTGGCGAGCCCTGGGCCCAGTGTCTCTGAAAAATCCCAGAAGGGTTGGGGCCCCTTTGTAGATTCAGACAAAACAGGAGATCCCTGTAAGAGGGCCGGTAAGCATTCTGAGTTTGAACTTTACGGTTTTGTCCCCTGGTTTGAGCATACAAACTACCCTTTTATCACCCCCATGGGTTTTACCATAGCCACTTTTTGGGCTAGACCAGCTAGATGAGTGGCTTCAACTACTTTGGAGACATCCTTATAGGCCAACGGGGCTTCCTCGGCCACCCCCCTCATGCTCTTGGCCCGAATAACTATCCCCTGACGAGCCAATTTCTGGATGACATCCGCTCCCCGCCACTTCTTTTTGGCCGCATGACGACTCATGGAACGCCCGGCTCCATGGCAGGCCGAACCAAAAGCTTTTGTTGTCCCCTCAACAGTGCCCACCAATATGTATGAACAGGTTCCCATAGTGCCGCCAATGATTACTGGTTGTCCTACCTTTCTGTAGGCTACAGGAAGCTCCGGACGCCCCGGGCCAAAGGCCCTGGTGGAACCCTTCCTATGGACATAAAGGCGTCTCAGACGGCCATCCACCTCGTGTTCTTCAATCTTACAAGTGTTGTGACTGACATCATAGAGCACCCTGATATCGGCCTCAGGGATAATCTTCGCAAAAACCTCCCGGACAAGATGACTGATAACCTGCCGATTGGCCAGAGCACAGTTTACCCCGCAGGCCATGGCCTTATAGTAGCGCTGCCCCTCAGGGCTGTTAATCGGAGCACATACCAGTTCTTTTTCCCGAATAGGAATTCCGTATTTTCGAGAGGCCCCTGAAAGAACTTGGAGGTAGTCTGTAGCAATCTGATGCCCCAAGGCTCGTGAGCCACAATGGATGGAGATAATAACATCGTCTTCGGCCAGGCCAAAAGCCTGGGCCACTTGGTGGTCATAGATCCGTGAGACGTACTGGACCTCAAGATAGTGGTTCCCGGAGCCCAAGGTCCCTATCTGACGGTATTGTCTTTTTTTAGCCTCTATGGAAACACAAGAGGGATCTGCTCCGGCTAGGACACCGTTTTCCTCGATATAGTCAAGATCTTCTGGCAGGCCGTAGCCCCGATCAACGGCCCATTTGGCCCCTCCGACGAGGACCTCGTCAAGCTGGTTGGGAGAGAGTTTTATTTTGCCCTCTGAACCTACTCCGGCAGGGATAGTGACAAATAAGGCCTCTACCAGAGTCTCCAAAAGGGGCTCAACCTGCTCTCTCTTAAGGCCGGTAAGCAACGTTCGAACCCCACAGGAAATATCGTAACCCACCCCGCCAACGGAGATAATTCCCCCTTCCTCAGGATCAAAGGCCGCCACTCCCCCGATGGGGAAACCATAGCCCCAATGAGCATCAGGCATGGCCAGAGCGGCCTTGACAATACCTGGCAGGGTAGCAACGTTAGAAAGCTGCTCCTTGACCTTCTCATCCATCTCCTCGATCAAATCTCGGCTGGCAAAGATCAGCCCCGGGACCTTCATCTGGCCCCTTCTGGGGATCTCCCATTCATATTCACCTATTTTGACCAGGCTTTTTATTTCCATAGCCTCCTCCTCACATCTTCAGACGTCGACCACACACTGGGCTACATAAAGCCCGCCTTCTCGAGCCACCTTGGCCATGGTGTAGGTGGCCCCTTTAACCTCTACTCCCAGTTGGTGCCGAAAGGGATCAAGAGGCTCACCCGCCGCCCAGCCTGTAAGCCGAAGACCTTTGATCCGGGGGCCGAAGAGGCAAAAAACCATCTTCTCCATGTCAGCCAAGGAGAGCAGACGATTGAGCCAGAAGATTAGGAGGGACTCCAAGTCCTCGGCCACGCAGGTGATGTTTTCTATACGCCGGTCTGGCCTGAGCTGATCAAAGTTTTCCACCATCAGAGAGAACATGGCCCTGGCCGCATTGGCAAAGGCCTCTTCCAGGCTCTGGCCATAACCACGGACACCAACGTCGGCACCATGTTCGAAAACTTCGTAGGATGGTCCCATCTCTGCCCCCTTCAAGCCAACTAGTAACACCCAAACTATAACCATCACTATAAATGATAACAGCCCCATGGCGATCGGTACGCCAGACTTGGGCCCCCTGAAGTCTATACCTCTCAAGGATCTCCTCCCGGGGCAGACCAAAACGATTGTAGGCCGAAACAGAAACCACGGCCACTCTAGGACGAGCCGCTTTTACAAAATCAGGGCTAGAGGAACTCTTTGATCCATGATGGGGAATAAGGATAAAATCGGATCTGATCTCCTCAAGGGAAAGCATCTTTTCTCTTAAAGAGTCTATATCTCCGGGGAAGAGAAAAGAACAACGACCAAAGGTTACCCGAATTACCAGGGATCGCCGGTTAGTTGAGCCCGAAAGAGTCTGTGGAGGAGGGAGGAGATCAATCTCTACTGCCCCCAAATGAAGACGAGTCTTGTTTTTTACGATCCTAAGAGGGATTCTCTTCTCCTCAATATTGGCCATCAAACGTTGATATATCCTGCTTTGGTTCTTGTCTTCGGTCTTGATGAATTGCCCAACGGAAAAGGCCTTGACAATATAAGGAAGACCGGCCAAGTGATCGGCCTCGGGATGGGTAAGGATCACTGCAGAGAGTTTTCGAATGCCGAGCTTATAGAGGGCCGGAGCAATTACCAAGCGACCAGGATCAAATCCCGGCGAAAAGGGTCCCCCGCCGTCGATAAGAAGATTTCCCTGAGGGGTGCTAAGGAGGCAGCTTGATCCTTGGCCAACATCAAAGATAACTATCCGCAAAAGAGGCGGACGGGCCAGGTCCCAGGATAAAGCCAGTAGCAAGACTCCAGGAAGGACGAGGACAAGGGCCTTATGACGCCAGCAAAAAAATCCTAAGAGGCCGCCGACCAGAAAAAGGCCGCCGATTAGGCCGATTTCATTAAGTGGAAAGATAAGATTTGGAAGGTGAGAAAAAAGGTCCACTGTTTTTAGAACTAGCTGACAAAGGGCTTCAAGGATGTCCGAAAGGAAAAAAACACCAGGTCTAAGAGAAAAGATTAAGGCCAGGGGAACGAGCCCCCAGCCTACCAGAGGAACCAGAACCAGATTGGATATCGGAGCCAATAAAGGGAGACGGCCGAAAAAATAAAAAACAAAGGGAGCTGTGGCCAACCAGGCGACAACACAGACAAGGAATATTCCTCCCACATGGGCCTTAAGGCCAGAAGACCAAGTCTTAAGTCTCTTCTCAAAGAGGGCCAAGCCACTCACAGCAGCGAAAGAAAGGAGAAAAGAAGGCTGACTTATGGCCAAGGGCTCAATGAGAAGGATAATCCAGGCAGCAACAAGAATGAGAGCTGGCCAGGGGGGACGACGATCGGTCCAAAAACCAAAAATGAAAACAGCGATCATAATAGCGGCCCTACGGGCGGGGATACTTCCCCCTGAAAGCCCCGTATAGATAATAATCGCTAGCAGGGCCCCGAAGAGACTCAGCTTCTTGATGTTGAACCGATGGACTAAGAAGGTCGAACCTCGGACCAAAAACAGGAATCCACCTCCAACAAAAGTGGCCAAAAGTCCCATATGAAGGCCAGAGATGGCCAGAAGGTGGGCCGCCCCTGACCGGACAAAGGCCTCTCGGATTTCGGAAGAAATGCCTCGTCTCTGCCCGACAACCAGGGCTTTGATAAGGGATGATACTTCTGGAGAAAGATCAGAAGAGTCGATTTGCCGGGCAATTTTAAGCCGCCAGGCTTCAATAGCTGTTGTAAGATCCCAGCGGTGCCCGATCTTTCTCAGTAATAAAGGAGAGCTTACCGTCGCTAGAGAAAAAATACCTCTTGCGGCCAGATAGCCTCGATAATCAAAGGCCCCAGGATTATTAAAGTTCCGAGGCCGACGGAGCCTCAGGCGGGCCCTGATGATATCTCCTGGCATAAGATCCTTTTCTCCCCGAAGTCTGACCAATACCTTCCCCGAAACTGGAAGATCTTTCTTAGGACGATGAAGGATCCAGGCCTCAAGGACAAATACCTCCTGCCCCCAGGCCTTCTCCGGAGCTGTAGCTACCCGGCCAGAGATTATGTATTCTTGGCCAGAGACAACAAAATGGGCCAGGTCATGGGATGGAGGTTCAAGGCGACCTTCTGCATACCAGATCCCCAGAGCCAAAAAGATCCCCATCAGGGCCAGAAAGCGAAAGGAGCGAAGGAGAAAAATGGCTAGCGAGCCGGCCAGGATGCCGGCCCAGGGGCTGGTGCCATGTCTGGCCAAGAGGAGGCCCAAGGCAAAAGGAATAACAAGTAAAAGGGCCCTATTATAGGTAGTTGAAGGAAATGGCTAATCCTCCACTTCCACTATAGAGATAGATCGTTTTTCAGGAGGCTCTAGCCATTGAGGCCCAAAATGCTGCAGGGACTCGAGTCGTTCCAACAACCGGAGGATGATCTCGATGCCGGCCATATTGACCCCAAAGTCTTTAAGTAGACGAATCCGCTCAAGCCTCTTTAAGGCCTCGGGGCTAAAAAGAACCTCCTCTTCCCTTCGACAAACCGGCACCAATCCCTGACGCACATAGGCCCTTATGGCCTGGGGAGAAAGTCCGACCTTCTGGGCCACAATGTCGATCTTATAAAAGAATTCGACCATTCTTCCCTCACCCTCCCTTATTGGGACTTAAACTAATCACAACGAGAAAAGCCACAAGACCGACAGAGGTAGCATCCGCCCTCGCTTTCAAGGACTCCCCCACAATCCGGACAGTTTCCGAAGGCCGGTTCAGGCTCAGGCTTTATTTCCACCTTGAGAACCTCGGCCAGGACCTTGGCCACAGCATCCGGACAGGAGAGGATCTGTTGGCCCTCTTCCCAAGAAGGAGATGGACAACGAATACCAGAGAGCTGTTTGATGACGGACTCTGGCGCCACCCCGGCCCTTAAGGCCAGGGAAATCAGCCGGCTAGTAGCCTCGATTTGGCAGGCTGCACACCCGCCGGCCTTACCCATGGTGGCAAAGACCTCGCACAAACCGGCCTCATCCCAGTTGACTGTAACATAAAGATTGCCACATCCAGTCCGCACTCGGTGGGTAATTCCTTTAGTTGTCCTAGGACGAGGACGGGGGGCCAAGCGACCGGCCTCAAGGGGTCGTTTGAGCTCCAAGACCCCTGGACGACTCCCATAACGGAAGACTGTAATCCCCTTTAGCCCCATTTCGTAGGCCAGTAGATAAGCCCGACGGATATCATCTCGGCCAGCCTGATTAGGAAAGTTGATGGTCTTTGAGACGGCGTTGTCTACATGCCGCTGAAAGGCTGCCTGGATCTTTATGTGCTGCTCAGGGGGAACATCAAAGGCGGTGACGAACAGGTGGCGGAGATCCTCAGGGATCTTTTCAAAGGCCTGAATAGAGCCTGTCTTGGCCGCAGCCTCAATCAGCTCCTCCACCGGAAGACCCGCCTTTTTTAGGCTTTCTTTAAAAAGAGGATGGGCCTCCTTTAGCTCCGTTCCATCAAGGATCCGACGGCTATAAGAAACGGCAAAAAGGGGTTCTATCCCTGAAGAACAACCGGCAATGATAGAAAGAGTCCCCGTAGGGGCAATAGTGGTCGTGGTGGCGTTACGCATAAACGGTGTCTCCGGTCGATCCCAGACACTCCCCGGATAGGCTGGAAAGTTGCCCCTTTTTCTGGCCAGCTCAGAGCTGGCCTTCTTTGACTCCCGGGAGACAAAGGCCATTAGCTCCTCGGCTACCTCTATGGCCTCTTCGGAATTGTAGGAAATGCCCAACATAATAAGCATATCGGCAAAACCCATCATCCCTAGGCCGATTTTTCTGGTCCTCTTGGTGGTTTCTTCGATCTCTTTGAGCGGGAAGCGGTTAATATCAATGACGTTGTCCAAAAAGTGAACGGCAAGGTGAATAACTTCCTTAAGGCGCGGATAATCAATAACCCCGTCCCTGACAAAGCGAGAAAGATTGATAGAGCCAAGATTGCAGGATTCGTAGGGAAGAAGGGGCTGTTCCCCACAAGGATTGGTACTTTCTATATTTCCCAAATGCGGTGTGGGATTGGCCCGGTTAATAGTATCGATGAAGATGACCCCGGGATCACCCCTCAGCCAGGCATTTTCTACTAGGAGGTCAAAAAGTCTGGTGGCCTCCACCTCCTTGACTAATTCCCCATTTCGAGGATTGACTAGAGGAAACGGTTGTCCCCCTTTAAGAGCGGCCATAAAGGCATCGGTCAGGGCCACGGAGATATTAAAGTTGGTCAGTTTGGTAAGATCGCGCTTGACGGTGATAAATTCCTCGATATCCGGGTGATCTATCCGGAGGATACCCATGTTGGCTCCTCGCCGGGTGCCACCCTGTTTAATTGCCTCCGTAGCAGCATCATAGACCATCATGAAGGAAATAGGCCCGGAGGAGACCCCATGGGTGGTACGAACAATGTCACCTTTGGGACGAAGCCGGGAGAAGGAGAATCCAGTCCCTCCACCGGATTTATGTATAAGGGCCGTGTATTTCAAAGTCTCAAAGATGGATTCCAGAGAATCATCAATAGGGAGAACGAAACAGGCCGAAAGTTGACCCAGCTCCCGGCCGGCATTCATGAGGGTGGGAGAGTTGGGAAGGAAGTCCAGGTTGGCCATCAGATTGTAGAACTTTTGGGCCAGGGTCTCTACATCAGCCTTCTGATCATAAAGGAGGTCGGCCTCAGCTACTGCCCGAGCCACCCGCCAGAACATATCCTCCGGAGCCTCTAGGGGATTCCCTGACTCATCTCGCTTTAGGTAGCGTCTGGCCAAGACGATGAGGGCATTGTGACCGAGATTAAGTCTTGTCTCCGGAAGCCTCATCTAATAAACCTCCACTATGAACTTGACATCTTCTCCCGGGATGCTCAAAAGGCTTTACAGTCCTTTCAGGGAAGACCGATATAAGATTAAATACCAGCAAGGTTCAATAATGGTTGATAAAGCCAAAAAAGAACTCTCCTTTAGGATTGCCGAAACGGCCCGCGAGGCCCTCAAACGCATTGTCTCCCGGGGCCGCCCCCCTATACCAGCCTTTTACTCCGAAGAGTTTCGGCAGGTGGCTCAGGAGAAAGGATATCACGAACTCCTTGATCTCCTCAACGATCCCAAGTGTTTTAAAGAGGAGGATTTCCCCTACATAGTTGTCCAGGCAGGGGCGATTCTCGAGGCCGCCAAGGAGATCCTGATCGACCTCGGTCAGAGTACCACTGAACGGGTCGAGGCAATGGAAGAGTCCTTGGGGAAGATGGAAGCCGCTGTCCCTATTGAGGATTTTGAGGCCATCGTCAAGGAAGTAGATACTCTAAGGAGCCACAATCAGGCTTTAAAGGCTGAAGTAGAACAGGCCCGGGGGGTCATTGAAGACCAGACCCAAGAGATAGAAAGGCTACGTGAGAATATTCGAATTGACTATCTCACCGCTCTCCTCAACCGCCGGGCCCTTGACGAAGAACTAAAAGACGAAGTCCTTAGAGCCAAAAGGTATGGCTTTGAGTTGAGTGTGGCCATGCTTGATATTGACCATTTCAAACATATAAACGACACCTATGGCCACGCCATTGGAGACGAAGTCTTGAAAACCGTGGCCCGACTTCTCAAGGAAAATGTCCGGGAGGTGGACCGACTCTATCGTTATGGGGGTGAGGAGTTCTTACTCCTTATGCCCCATACCCATTGCCGTGATGCCTTAAAAGTCTGTGAGAGACTGATAAAAAAAGTAGGCGACCATCTCTTTAGCTTCCCCAATCGTGGTTTTTCCTTCCGGATCACCCTTTCTGCCGGAATCGCCGAACTGGAAAAGGAGGACACCCCTGAGAGCCTTCTTGAGCGGGCTGATGCCACCCTTTATGCAGCCAAGATCAAGGGCCGAAACAAGGCCTGTGGTTGCCTTTATTCAGACCGCGGAGACAAGTAGCTTGGTCTTCTCAAGTTCTCTAAGAAGCTCAGGCTCAATAAGGCTCCTTACCGGATAAGAAAGCCCCACGGTCTCACATATCCAAGGAGAAAGCTCATAGAGAATGGGCTCTTCGTTAAAAAAGCCCAACAAGTGACAGATATAGTCCGCTATGGAGACCAAAATAACCACCTCAGCTACCCATTGTGGCAGACCCCGAAGATCTGAGAAGGATGGCAAGTGGTGATAAGCCACAGAAAGGACAATTTCCTTAGGAAGACGCCAAAAGGAGCAAAGGAGTCCTCCTATGATGGTATGATTGTAACCATGGATTTTATCTTCTAGGACCACTGGAGGGAGGTCGAATTCTTCGGGAGAAAGGGCCATAGAGAGCCCTAGTTCTTCCTGGGCCGGGGGGAGAAAAAACTTGCCAATGTCATGGAGGAGTCCGGCAGTTAAGGCCAACCCTTCAGGAATGCCGGCCCTTAAGGCTAGCTGGCCGGCGACTATGGAGACCCCAGCAGAATGGCCCCAGAGATTCTGGACCTCTTCCTTGCCAAGCCCCTCAAGGCCCTTAAAGGCCCGACTGATCAACGTCTTAAAAAGGAGGGCCCTTACCTGATTGAATCCCAGGATAAGGATGGCCCGGTGGACCGAGGTCACCCGGGAAGCCCCAGAGGGACGACAGTAGGCAGAGTTGGCGACCTCAAGGAGTTTGGCCGAAAGCACAGGATCTGTGGCTGCCAGCCGGGAGATCTCCCGACTGTCGGCCTGGGGATCCCGAAGGAGTTCTGAAAGCCGAAGAAGGGCCCCTGAGGGAAGACCATGCTCCTTGAACCTCGCAAGTAAACGTTTTCTTTCTTCGGGTGCAAGGGCATCGATGACCTTGGGGCAGATCTTCTTGAGGCAGAAAATCTTGACAGAGTCCCGAAGGCGATCACTGATATCAATCTGGGGGGAGAAAGGTCCGTTAGAGTCCCTCTGGGGTGCTTCGGGCTCTTGGGCCTCCGGGAGTAAACGGTCCTCTTTCCCCTTGAGCCAGAAGACAAAGAGCAAGACTATAACCAAGATCAGAAGCCCATAATGCATCTAGCCTCTCCTGGTTTCCGACCCGGCAGGAATTGATAATAATATCGGATTAAGGAAAAATTTTTAAAAGCAAATAAACTTTTTAAGGCTAAAGATGGACAAATCTCCTTCCCCAAAAGATTGGCTCCCAGAAGGTCTAAACCTTGAACTGGCCCACCTTAGTCAGGACCTGCGGCAGATCCCTGAGGCCCCAGGAGTTTATATATTCAAGGATCAAAAAGGAGATTTTCTCTACGTCGGCAAGGCCAGAGATCTGAGGAAGAGAATCGCCAGCTACCTTCATCATGAGAGTCCTTCTCCCAAGACCAGGGCCCTTATCAGCCGGGCCACAAGCCTTGAGATCTTTCTTACCCGCAACGAAAAAGAGGCCCTCATTCTGGAGGCCAACCTGATTAAACGCTATCGGCCTCGCTACAACATCGTCCTTAGGGACGACAAGAACTATCCCCTTATTAGGCTAACTATCCGAGAAAGGTTCCCCAGAGTCCATCTCGTTCGCCGCCGCAAAAAAGACGGCCAGCTTTACTTTGGCCCTTTTACCTCGGCTAAAGCCGTAAAAGAGACCCTCCGTTTCTTGGGAGGACTCTTTCCTCTGAGGACCTGTGGCAATGCCGAATTCTCTCGACGGCTTCGGCCCTGCCTTAAATATCAGATCGGCCGTTGTACGGCCCCCTGTGTGGGTCTTATAAGCGAAGATGATTACCGCCAACTGGTAGACCAGGTGATCCTCTTCCTCCGAGGCCATAAACGAACCGTCCTTCAAAGGCTTAAAAAAGAGATGGAAGAGGCTGCAGAGAGGCTTGAGTTCGAAAGGGCGGCCTTCTTGAGGGACAGGATCAAGGCCATTGAACGAACTTTAGAGGACCAAGTGGTGGTCTCCCAAGACGAAAAGGACCGGGATGTTATTGGTCTGGCCATCAACCCAAAAGGACAGGCAGCCATAGCCCTGCTCTTTATACGTGGAGGCCAGCTTGTTGGTCAAAAAGGTTTTTACTTTCCTAGGGCCACAGAAGAAGGGGAGCTTCTCAACAGTTTTATCGAACAGTTCTATGATGAAGGCAAGCTTATCCCTGAAGAGATCATTCTTCCCGGGCCTTTGGAAGCCTCCGAGGCCCTCAACCAATGGCTAGAGGATTTGGCCGGTCACCGGGTCCGTCTAATTTGGCCACAGAGGGGAATGAGGGCCGAAATGCTCAAACTGGCCAAGGACAACGCCACAGAGATACTAAAAAGAGGCCCCAGTCCGGAGGGATCCTGGGAAGAGATAGCCCAGGAGCTTAAGAAAAGACTCCGGCTTCCTCAGACTCCCCATCGGGTAAGCTGTGTTGATATATCCAATATGCAGTCCGAGGCCCCTGTTGGATCTTTGGTCTCCTTCTTGGATGGAGAATCAGATAAGCCTGCCTATCGACACCTCCACCTTCGCTCACCAGGCCCTGACGACTACACCATGATGGCAGAGCTTCTCTCTAGAGGTCTCAAAAGAGGAGAAGATCTACCTGATCTTCTGGTTGTCGACGGAGGCAAAGGCCAGCTCAACGTGGCCTTAGAAATAATTAAAGATCTCGGGCTGGAGAATAGGATCAGTCTTTGTGCTTTGGCCAAGGAGAGGAAGGCCGAGGGAGAAAAGATCTATCTGCCTCAACGGAAAAATCCTCTTATCCTTTCCCCACAAAACAAAGCCCTTCTCTTCCTGATGAGGATCCGAGATGAGGCCCATAGGTTTGCTTTAAGCTTCCATCGACGCACCAGGGCCAAAAAGGCCCTGGCTTCTCCTCTGGAGGAAATTCCAGGGATTGGTCCTCGCCGCCGAGCCCGGCTCCTCGAACACTTTGGAAGCCTGGAGGCTCTAGCCCGGGCTTCAATAGAGGAAATAGCCCGGGTGCCAGGGATGACTAGGCCTTTGGCCAAAAGGCTGGACGAATATCTTCAGGCCAGATATGGTTCTAAACAGGATAAATGAAGGATGATTGAGAGCCAAAACTTCGAAGAATTCCTTAAGGAATCAGTAAAGACCCATGGGCACCTATGTCCCGGGCAAGTCCTGGGAGTGAGGTTGGCTATCCTGGGTCTTAAATTAATAGGCATCAGAGATCCCCGTGGGGCTGATCGAAAGAAATTCCTCGTCTACGTGGAGATAGATCGGTGTGCCACCGATGCCATCCAGTCGGTCACCGGGTGTAGCCTTGGCAAAAGGTCCCTTAAGTTTGTGGATTACGGCATAATGGCGGCCACCTTTGTCAACCTAGAAACGGGCCGAGCCTTCCGCATTGTTGCCCGAGAAGAAGCCCGAGAGCTAGCTGATCGTCTCTTTCCAGAAATCGAAGATCGTTACCGACGCCAGCTTGAAGCTTATCGGGTTTTAGGCGATGAAGAACTCTTCCAGACAGAGGAGGTCGAGGTCAAGGTGAATGAATTTGATCTTCCTGGCCGGCCCCGACGAAGAGTCCGCTGTGACATCTGTGGAGATTGGGTCCAGGATGGCCGAGACGTAAATAAAGACGGAAGGCTCCTCTGCCGAGCCTGTGCCTTTGGGGGTTATTTTAGGAGGCTTAAGGGATGAAATACCGAACCGTACCCGTAGAAGAAGCCGTTGGTATGGTCATCCCTCACGATATCACTGAAATTCGTCCGGGGATCTTCAAAGGACCGGCCTTCCGCAAAGGCCATATCATCACCGCCGAAGATATCCCCCATCTTAAGCGTCTGGGCAAGGATCACATCTATGTCATAGAGTACGAAAAGGACGACCTTCATGAAAACGAAGCCGCTCTCATCTTGGCTAAGGCAGTAGCGGGAGAGGGAGTCAGCTTTGATCCTGAGGTCGTCGAGGGCAAGATCACCTTTAAGGCTGCCCGAGACGGCCTCTTCAAGGTAGAAAAAGAGGCTCTTTTGGCCCTTAATCTCTTGGGGGAGGTTATGCTGGCTACCAGACACGGGAATCTCTTCGTCAGGACCGGGGAAAGCTTGGCTGCCGGCCGGGCCATTCCCTTGGTGGTCAAAAAGAGCCTGGTAGATCAAGCGGCTCAAATAGCCAGAGAAACTAGGGGTATCCTCAAGGTCCTGCCGTTTATAAGATCACGGGCTTCCTTGGTGATCACTGGCAGTGAAGTCTTCTATGGACGGATAAGCGATGCCTTTGAACCCGTGATGCGGGAAAAACTTAGTCTCCTGGGGGCGGAGATCATCTCCGTGGCCTTTGCCCCGGACGAGGTCGCCGTTATTCAGAGCCGTATTCAGTCGGCCCTGGAAGCTGGAGCCGAGTTCATTCTCTGTACTGGAGGCATGTCGGTTGATCCCGATGATGTCACCAGGGTGGCTATAAAAGAAGTTGGAGCCCAGGAGATATACTACGGCTCAGCCGTCCTTCCAGGGGCCATGTTCCTGGTAGCCTATATCAAAGACGTCCCCATACTAGGAATCCCGGCCTGCGCCATGTATCATCGGATTACGGTTCTCGATCTTGTCCTGCCCCGGATTATGGCCGGGGAGAAAATAGGCCGCCGGGAACTAGCCGAACTAGGCCATGGTGGCTATTGTTTGAACTGCAAACCCTGCCGGTTCCCAATCTGTCCTTTTGGACGAGGCTGATCTAGTCTCTGGCGAGGAGGTAAAGCGGTGTTCGTGATGAGCAACCTTCTAAAGGCCTTAGCCTCAGTAATCGACATCGTCCTTACGGTCTATATGTGGATTATCATCGCTCGGGCCCTTATCTCCTGGGTCAACCCAGACCCTTACAATCCCATTGTAAGGTTTCTCTACCAGGCTACAGAGCCGGTTCTTTACCGAATCAGACGCATTCTGCCCCCTATGGGAGGACTCGATCTATCTCCCATGGTGGCCATCCTAGGGATCATTTTTCTCCAGCATTTTCTGGTTCCCTCGCTTTATGAACTTTCTTTGAGGTTGAGATAATGCCGATCACGCCCCTTGATATCGAAGAAAAAGAATTCAAAAGTAGCCTTTTCGGCTATCACCGAGGCGAGGTTGACGCCTTTCTGGAAGAACTTGGTCAGGAAATCCAGCGACTCCTCAAGGAGAATCATTCCTTAAAAGACGAACTCAAGAAGAAGGAAAAACAGTTGGACCGGCTCCTGGAAGAAGAGGCCCAGATCAGGGAGGCGGTAATCTCGGCTCAAAGGCTAGCCCAGGAGATCAAGGACCAGGCCCGAGCCGAGGCCGAACTTATCCTCAAAGAAGCTAGAGTTGAGGCCGAACGTATCCGCCAGGAGGCCGAAAGGGATCGGGAGCAACTACACCAGGAGATAAGGGAGCTCATCAAGAAAAAGACCCAGATGATGGCCGAGCTAAAAGGCCTTCTCCTTGGTTGGCTGGATCTTCTAGATTCCTCACCCAAAGCCGAAAAAGAGGCTCAAGAGTTCCTGGATCATCCAGAAGAGCCCCGGGACAGAGAACCTGCGGGAGAGAAAGTCTCCCAACCCGAAGAAACAGAAGAGATTGAAGAAGGCCCTCGGCTCGAGTAAAAAAGTCATCCATGGATGAGGCCGTATTGCCCCACCCTGAGGGGGTAATCATCAAGGTCCATGTCCAGCCCCGGGCCAAAAAAACGGAATTAGCCGGCCGTCACGGTCAGGCGATCAAGGTCCGCCTGGCCGCTCCCCCAGTAGAGGGTAAGGCCAATAAGGCCCTACTCTCTTTTATGGCTCAAAGACTCTCTCTCCCACTTACGGCACTAACTATCATATCCGGCCACAAAGGAAGGGACAAACGAATCCTCATCCAGGGTGTTAATCCAGAAGAGATCAAAATGGCCCTAGTAAGGCTTAATAAATGGTAAAAAGACAACAAAAAGACAGCCTCCCTGAGAAGGAAGCTATCGTCTTCGACATGGACGGGGTGGTGATGGATAGTATGCCCTACCATGTGAGGGCCTGGCGGGAGGCCTTTCAAGAATTTGGTCTCGATATTCCCGAAGAACTTCTTTATCTCCATGAGGGAGCTATAGAGTTATCTTCAGCCAGAAGGCTTTTCTCAGGCCAGGGAATAGACCCCACAGAAAAGTGGTTCAAAAAGATCCTTGCCCGTCAGCAGGAAATCTTTGCCCAAAAATATCGCCATCTGGTAAGACCATACCCAGAGATCCCTGATCTCTTGAGCGACCTTAAAAACCAAGGACGTCGGCTGGCTCTGGTGACTAGCTCTCATCTTAAAGTCCTCAGGGAGATCTTGCCCCGTGCTCTCCAGGGCCTCTTTGACTTTATTCTTACCGGAGACATGGTCAAACGACGTAAACCCCACCCTGAACCCTATCTCCGGGCTCTGGAGGCCTTGGGAACCTCGGCCCAGGAGACGGCCGCCATAGAAAACGCCCCAGCAGGAATACGGTCGGCCAAAGAAGCCGGGCTCATCTGCCTGGGGATTACCACCACTTTAGAGCCCGCCTATCTTTCTGAGGCCGATTATGTCGTCAGCGACCACCAAAAACTAAAAGAGGTCCTCCTCAATGGTCGAAATCTTTGAAGCCTATCGCCAGATCATCCCGGATTTTGAACTCTTTAGCCAAAGCCTACTTGAACCTCTGCCCATGTATATCCGGATCAATACCATTAAGTGCCCCCGGAAAGAAAGGGTCATCTCCGGGCTTCAAGACAAGGGAGTAAAGCTCAAGGAGGTCCCAGGAATGCCGGACTTTTTTGAGATTTCGCCCTGGGGCTATCCGGTAGGAACCACTGAAGAGTACTATTTGGGCTATATCTATCCCCAGACCATTACTTCGGCCCTACCTGTACTGGCTATAGATCCCCAGCCCGGAGAGACCATCCTTGATCTATGTGCTGCCCCGGGAAGTAAAACCACCTACATGGCCCAGGTCACCGCCGACAGAGCTCTCATCGTGGCCAACGATAAGAGAATAGACCGGCTTACGGCCTTGGTCTCAAACCTGAAACGCCTGGGAATTACCGGAGTGGTTACCACCCAATATCGAGGAGAGATGTTTCCCATGGGGCCATCTTTTGACAAAGTCCTGGTAGATGCTCCCTGTTCAGGGGAGGGACGCTACCGGATAAATGAAAACGGAGAGATCCTCTATCAAAAAGATACCCGGACCGATCTTCCAGCCATCCAGAAGGGGCTTCTTATACGGGCCTTTGATCTAGTAAAGAAGGGAGGAATTGTGGTCTACTCCACCTGCACTTTTAACCCTTTAGAAAACGAAGCCGTAGTCGATTATCTTCTGACCCGCAGACCGGCCGAACTCCTGGCCCAGGACTATCCCCTTTCCTGCCAACCAGGAATTCGACAGTTCAAGAATCGAGAATTTGATCCTCAGGTGCTCAAGGCCGCTCGTTTCTATCCCCACCAGACCAGATCTGTAGGCTTCTTCATCGCTGTGATTAGACGCCTGGATTAGGCCTGTTGACAATGGCCACCGACCAAAGGCAAGATAGAAGCGCTATGAAGCGCGTCATCCTTATCCTTCTTCTATTTTTGCTCTCGGCCTGTGTGGCCCAACAGCAGGATATAGAAAGCCTCGACTACCGTCTGGCCACCCTCTCCCAGCTCTGCGATTCCCTGGAACAACGGCTGGCCAGCTTAGAAGGTGAGGTCCGGTCCCTTAAGGAAGGCCGCCAGAAGATGGCCCAGAGCCAAAAGGGCCGACTAGAGACCCTCTCTCGCCACCAGGCAGAGCTTGCCAGTGAGCTCGAAAGATTCAAGGCCGAACTCATGAGGGTTGACGGACGTCTTGAGGAACTGGCTTTCAGGGAGAAAAAGGCCCAAGAGACCATCAGACAATTCCAAAGCGAGATCTTAACCAGACTTGAGGCTCTTGAGGCCGAAGTGGCCAAGTTATCTCAGAAGAAGGCTCTAAAGGAGGCCGCCAAGGCCAAGACCGAAAAAGTAGCCCAGATCGAGGCCGAAATAGAGCTCTATGACCAGGGCCTTGAGCTATTCAAAAAGAAACAGTTCCAAAAGGCCAAAGAGGTCTTCAAACGCTACCTTCAGGAATACCCTCGGGGTAAAAGAGCGGCCAATGCCATCTTCTGGATAGGAGAGTGTGAATATCAACTTAAACGTTTCGAAGAGGCTATCCTGGAATATCAAAAGGTCATCGAAAAGTATCCCCAAAGCATTAAGGTCCCGGCAGCCATGCTCAAACAAGGATTGGCCTTCTTGAGGTTGGGGGATACCGAAAGCGCCAAAATCATCTTCAAACGCCTAGTCAAGAAGTATCCTCGCTCCGAACAAGCCCGAACGGCCCGTAGTTACCTCAAAAAACTCAAATAACCCATGCTCTGGCTCCCCCTGGTTTTACTTCTTCTCATAGTTACTCCCCTTGAAGCGGCCCCTCCGATAAAGATAGGAGCCATCTTTGATCTCTCTGGTCCGGGCTCTCAGCAGGGCCAGATATACCAAGGGTTGGCCTTAGCGGCAGTTGAGGCCGTCAACCAACGAGGAGGTATCCGGGGCCGGCCCCTTGAGCTGATCATCCTTGATGACCAGGGCCTTCCGGAACACAGCACCTCACAGGCCCAAAGGCTCATCAGGCAAGGGGTGGTGGCCCTAATAGGTCCTTCTGAACCTCGATCTGTCATGGGCCTAAGAAAGATAGCGGACTGGAAAAAGATTCCTTTGATCATCACCGCTGGCCAGGAGCCCCTTTTCCGGAGGCGAGGGGAGCCCTTTTCTTACAATTTTAAGGTTGGACCAGCTCTCCCTCCGGCCATCAAGGCCCTCTATGGATACCTTCGAGACCAAGGTCTTACCCAAATTGGACTTCTTTTGCCCTCGAACCGGCAGGGCCGAAGAGCCTTTGTCTGGCTCAAGGCCTATGCTGCCGAATTCCGGCTTCGAATCGTTGCCCGAGAATGGTTTGGCCCTCGAGATACTGACGTAGAGGCCCAACTTAGAAACCTTAAATCTAAAGGAATCCAGGCCATTGTTGCCTGGGCTGGCCCGAGACCTTCGGCCACAGTAGTCAACTCCTGGACAGGCAACAGCTTTCCTCCCCTTTTCTTAGGATATCAGACGGCCTCGGTTGACTTTCGTCCCCGGATCCTTCCTCCGGGGGTAAAGGCCGTCTGGCCCAAGTTTATCCTCACCCAAGGCCAAAGTCGTTTCCAGTTGGCCTTGAAGAGGCTTGGAAGACCAGCGGAGTATTTCAGCGCCTCCCCCTGGGACGCCGTAATGCTCTTGGCCATGGCCCTCAAACGTTCTGGAAACGATAGGCAGACCCTGAGGTGGGTTTTAGAAAACCTTGGCACCGTGGATCTTATTTCCGGAACCTATCACTATCTTAAGACCGATCACTATCACCTGGATCCGAAATCTTTTATTATTACTGGTCTTATAGAAGGAAATCTAGTAGAATAATTTTTAGTCTTTCTTACTGGTCGTTTTTTATTCCTTATAGGGGAGGGAGGCTGATTTCGGTAAGAAAAATTGACAGTATTTTCTTAAACATTTATGTTCCCGCAAAGGGATAGTGAAAATTTTCACGGGGGTTGTTATGGCTGATCGTCCTTCCGTACTGGTGGTTGATGACGAACCACTGGTGCGTCAAATTATGGTAGAGATGCTCAAACACCTCGGTGTAGAGACTAAAGAGGCTCAAGACGGTTCAGAAGCCGAATCCCTTACCCGGTCACAGAGATTCTCTCTCATCTTTCTCGACGTTTCCCTGCCAGATATAGACGGTCGCAACTTGGCCCCAATTCTTAAAGAAATATCCCCAGAGACCAGGATTGTCATTGCCAGTGGCTATGAGGTCGATCCTTCATCTGTTCCTGGTGCCGACGCCTTTTTAAAGAAGCCCTTCAGCTTAGCCACCCTTAAAGAGATCCTTTCCTCGTTTCTCAATTTAAAGATCTGATCTTCGGGGGGATTATGCCGGTTATAAAGATTCAGGTGAGTCAAGGCCTCTCGGAAACGGAGAAAGCCTTCTCCGAGATGGCCAAAGAGATCTTTGGTTTTGTCTGGAGTTACCGCTATCCTAGCTATCGCCCCTGGATTCCAGAGGTAGATATTTATGAGACCGCCAAAGAAGTGGTGGTTCTAATCCCCCTTCCGGGTATAGATAAAGATCACCTCCGGGTCACCGTCCAGGGAAATTATCTTCTGGTCTCAGGAAGACGTCTTTGCCCTCAGGATCCTTTAAGATACCACCGGATGGAGATCCCCTATGGGGCCTTTGAACGGGTAGTAGCTCTGCCGCGGAGCATCGTCGTTGAGATGGCTCAGGCCCAGTATGAGGATGGGATCCTCCGGATTGTCTTCCCGAAAGACCGGGTTCACATTGAAATTTCTTAAGGTCGACTTAACTTCCTAGTGTCCTTTGAGAGGCTCAATCTCTCATCATCTTCTCTCTAGTTTAAGACTGTTCTTTTCCAGGAGTCAGCAGAAATGACCAAGGTGAAAGAAGAAGACAAAAAGATCGAAATACAGGACCGAGAGGAAAAAGAGGTCAAGGAATACCCTGTCCTTCCGGTATCAGAAACCCTGCTTTTCCCCCACATGGTCATTCCTTTGGTGCTCAGTGAGCCGGGGCTTATTAAGCTGATCGAAGATGCAGTGGCCGCTGACCGGACGGTGGTCGTAGTTGGATTAGCTGGAGAAGGGAAGAAGGAACTTTTTGGTATTGGCACAGCGGGCCTTATCCTTCGTATGGCCCGAACAGCAGAGGAAAATATCCGCCTTATCATTCAAGGCATCTCCAGGGTCAGAATATTGGAGGTAACTGCGGAAGACCCTTACCTTAAGGCCCGAGTGGAGATACTTGAAGATATAGTGGAAAAAGACCTTGAGACCGAGGCCCTGATGGCCAACGTTCGTAATCAGTTCACCAGGATCCTTGATCTCTCGCCTCAGATGCCCTCAGAACTTAAGACTTTAGCGACCAACATCGATGATCCCAGCGTCTTGGCTGATATGGTAGTCAGCAACATAAACATCCCTCTTCCAGAGAGGCAGGAGATCTTAGAGACCCTGGAGGTTAAAAAACGGTTAGAGAAGACCCTTCACATCCTCACCCGTCAGGTGGAGATCCTGGAGCTAGGGCAGAAGATTCAGGCCCAGGTCAGAGATCAGATGGAAAAAAGCCAGCGGGAATACTACCTTCGGGAACAACTTCGGGCCATCCAAAAGGAGCTCGGCGAGGCCGAGGCCGCAGAGATAGAGGAGCTTAAGGTCAAAATAAAAGAGAGCGATCTTCCGGATCATGTCCGTAAGGAGGCCGAACGCGAATTAAGACGTCTTTCCCGCATGCACCCCTCTTCGGCTGAATATACCGTTGTTCGTAACTATTTGGACTGGCTTCTTGAGCTTCCCTGGAGGCAGGCTACCGAAGACCGTCTGGACCTCAAAGAGGCTCAGGCCATCCTAGATGCCGACCATTACGATCTGGAGAAGGTAAAAAATCGCATCTTGGAGTATCTAGCTGTCCGAAAGCTCAAACCCGACACCAAAGGTCCTATACTCTGTTTTGTCGGCCCCCCGGGAGTGGGTAAGACCAGCCTGGGGCGTTCTATTGCCCGGGCTATGGGGCGAAAGTTTCTCCGCATATCCCTGGGTGGAGTGAGAGATGAGGCCGAGATCCGCGGCCATCGTCGAACCTATGTCGGGGCAATGCCAGGTCGAATCATCCAAGGACTGCGACGGGTAGGGGTCAACAACCCGGTCTTTATGCTTGATGAAATTGACAAACTGGGGGCCGACTTTCGAGGAGATCCGGCCTCGGCCCTCCTAGAAGTCCTCGATCCAGAACAGAACGCTACCTTCTCGGACCATTATTTAGAACTTGAATTCGATCTTTCCCGGGTAATGTTCATTGCCACGGCCAACGTCCTCGATACCATTCCGACGCCACTTCTTGACCGGATGGAGGTCATTGAGATTCCCGGTTACACTGAGGAGGACAAAATCCATATTGCCAAACGTTATCTTATACCCCGTCAGCTTGAGGCCCATGGCCTAAAACCAAGGCACCTCCGGTTTACCAAAGGGGCCCTACTCCACATCATTCGCCATTACACCCGTGAGGCCGGTCTGCGAAACCTAGAACGCCAGATAGCGGCCATCTGCCGGGCAGTAGCCAAAGAGGTAGCCATGGGTAATCGGGAAACAACTACTGTCAAGATCAAGGATCTTGCTAGCTTTTTGGGCCCTCCAAAATATCTGCCTGAAGTGGCTGAACGAACAAAGATCCCCGGAGTGGCCGTAGGCCTTGCCTGGACCCCTTTTGGAGGAGAGATCCTCTTTGTAGAGGCCACCCGGATGAAGGGTCATCGTCGCCTTATCCTCACCGGCAAACTCGGAGAGGTAATGCGCGAAAGTGCCGAAGCAGCCCTGTCCTACATTCGCTCCAAGGCCCAAGAATTGGGTATTGCCGAAGATTTCTTTGACCGACATGACATCCACATCCACGTCCCTGCTGGAGCCATCCCCAAAGACGGCCCCAGTGCCGGGATCACCATCTTGGTGGCCCTGGTCTCCATGCTTACTGACCAGAGTGTCCGTCATGATGTGGCCATGACCGGAGAGATCACCTTAAGGGGACTAATACTGCCTGTGGGAGGAATTAAAGAAAAGGTCCTTGCGGCTTTAAGGGCCGGGATCAAGGAAGTCATCATACCTAAACAAAATGAAAAGGACCTAGAGGAAATCCCCAAAGAGGCCCGAGACAAGATCACCTTCCATCTTGTCTCCCGGGTAGAAGAGGCCCTCTCTATTGTCCTTCCGCGCAAAAGGCGCCCCACCAGGGCGACAATACTCTAAGCTAAAGCGGCTCCCAGTTAAGGCAATTGGGGCAGACCCAGGTTATAGAGTTGCAAGAGAAAGGACGAGGGCCAGCCATCATGCACTGCTGACAGATAAGATAACCGCACTGACCACATCGCCAACAAAGAGGCTTCTCCTCCCCACAGACCTCACAACGTCCGGAGGCGGCCTTTTGGGACCGGGATTTTCTGGACCGAGAAGATACTTTATTCATTCTTAAGGGAACTCTGTCCCGTTGATTCCAGAACACTTAACCAAAAACGACTCTTGAGGTTGATCTGCTTCCGTTTGGAGATGGCCGCCCTTATAGGCACATGGACATAACGACCATTCCAACGACTGATAAGCATTCCCGTCTTTCCGGCCAAGGCCGCATGGACGGCGTACTGTCCCAGAAAGCCGCAATAGATACGGTCGTCAACATTGGCCGGAACGCTGCGGATGATATAGCTGGGATCAATATAGCGCATGTAGATAGGCATCCCGATCCGGGAGAAATATTCTTTGATTTTGTCCCTGAGGAAGGCGCCAATGTCGCCTAATTTGATATTGCCTGAAGGGTCCCGTTCGGTCTTGGGCCCCTGGACATACCTCTGGCCAGCACCTTCGGCCACCACAATGACAGCATGTTGCCTAGCCAGAAGGCGCTCCCTTAAAGCCGATAGAAGGCCTCTGGGGCCTTCGAGATCGAAATCGGCCTCGGGAATAAGGCAGAAGTTGACCTCCTTGAGAGCCAAGGTGGCACTAGCCGCAATAAAGCCGGAATATCGCCCCATCACCTTGACCAAACCAATCCCGTAAGGGGCCCCTATAGCCTCGGTGTGGGCCGAACGGATGGCCTGGCAGGCCATTTCAACCGCCGTATCAAACCCAAAGGTCTTAGAGACTAGATAAATATCGTTGTCTATAGTCTTGGGTACAGCCACCAAGGCGATCTTAAGTCCTCGACGTTTGATCTCCTCCACAATCTTACTGCCAGCCCGCAAGGTACCATCACCACCGATGAGGAAGAGGACTCCAATGTTCATCCGATCAAGGGCATCGACGATTTCTTCAATAGGCTGATGTCCCCTAGAGGAACCAAGGACTGTTCCCCCCACCTCATGGATGCTTGAGACTCTCTCCGGGGTAAGTTCCACGACCTCATGGCCATATTTGGGGATAAAGCCCTGAAAACCGTAGCGAATACCAAAGATGTGCCGAACACCATAGGAATGGTAGAGGGTGAGGACAATGCTTCTTATGACATCATTGATCCCCGGACAAAGACCGCCACAGGTGACGATGGCACAGCGAAGTTTGGTAGGATCAAAGTAGATCTTCTCCCGAGGTCCAGCCAGTTCAAGGGAAGGAATGGGCCGACCAGACTTTATAGCCTCTTCTATCGAACGGGCCGAGATCCTCAAAAGAACCCGGTCACTCTCAGAGATAAACCAACAACGCTCCGGAGGGAAGGGAGACTTTATCTTACAGGGACCAAGTTGATCGATAGTGGTATCGATTGGCTCCTCAATTTCATCAACCCAATCAACCGGGCAAGATGCCTCAGACACCATATTCTCCTCCTCTCGGGGACTCTTTTTGGCTCTTAAATCTCAAGATAGGACCTGTCAAGACAAATAGCCCTTGAGACCGAACCATGATATGTTTTAGTTATCTTTCTTAAGAATTTAATTCGGTCTCTAAGGAGATTTTATGAGCCCTGCCAAGAGGATAATCATTGTTCCCTTAGGGAGCTTGGCGGCCAACTGTCTAGAGAGGCTCCGGGAGATGATCTCTACCCTTACCAGCTTCCCGGTAGATTTCGGTCCCAGTCTTCCACCGCCACTTCCGGCCTTCAACCCGGTTAAACGTAAGTTCTATAGCCATTTTCTTATTGAGTATCTACGCCAAAGACTTCCCCAAGGTGACATCCTCATTGGTCTAGCTGACGTAGACATTTATTCTGAGAGCCGCGAAAATATCCTCTCTGAAGTCCAGTATCTTCAACAGGCAGGCATCATATCCTTGTCTCAGCTTAAGGAATTCCTCTTTGGAGAAAGACCAGAGGCCCTTCTCTGTGAGCGTCTGGCCAAAGAGGCCCTCCACATTCTGGGCCATCTTTCAGGTCTAGGACACTGCCCCCACCTCCGTTGCGTCATGTATCCTTCCCGAGGGGTCATGGAGACTGATTACAAACAACTTGGTTTCTGTCCCGAGTGTAGCCTTAAGCTTCGGCTGACAACCATCATGCCGGTTGCCCTGAGGAGGGCCGTTTGATCGGTATATTTGATTCCGGGATAGGAGGCCTTACGGTAGTCAGGGCTCTGCTTAAGGCTCTTCCTGGCCTAAGACTTCTTTATTTTGGAGACACAGCCCGAACCCCTTATGGAACCAAGAGCCCAGAGACGATCATTGCCTACGCCATAGAAGACACGGAATTTCTCCTCTCTCACGGGGCCAGAATCATTGTCATTGCCTGCAATTCAGCCGCCTCAGTGGCCACAGAAGTCCTCAAAAGGCGCTATCCCAAAATCCCTATCTTCGAAGTCATTACCCCGGCCGTAAAAAAGACGGTCTCCGTCACCCACAAAAAACTTGTCGGAGTCATTGGCACCAGGGCGACTATTGAAAGTGGCATCTACGAGAGAAAGATTAAAGAACTGGCCCCAGACGTCCGGGTATTCGGTCAGGCCTGTCCGCTGTTAGTTCCCCTGGTGGAGGAAGGCTGGCTCAGGCGACCGGAAACCAAAAGAATTGTCCGTAAATATCTTCAGCCCCTTAAGGTCCGCGGGGTGGATACCCTGGTCCTCGGCTGCACCCACTACCCCCTTCTCAAGGGTATCATTGCCGCCAAGATGGGCCGCCGGGTAACAGTGATCGATTCTTCAGAGGAGCTGGCCCGAGAGATTAAAGAATTCCTGGATCAAAAACCAGAACTCAGGGTCACTCTGGAGAGGACCGGTGAGCACCTTTTCTTTGTCTCTGACCTTACCCCCACCTCTCAGCGGATAGCCCGCCTTTTTCTGGCCAACGGAGTCAGGCTCCTCAAGGCCGAAACCATGGGCTATTTGCCCTTGCTAAAGGGGACCCTGGGTGTTAAATAAAGCCGATTTTTAGACAATTAAAAACGCACGCCCTGGGATTGCCCCTGGGGTGTCCTTATGGGATCCAGGGGCAAGATGAAAGGGGCGGAGGACAAACCTAACGAGGAGGTCTATTTTATGCCCAGACTGACCATGAAACAACTTCTGGAAGCAGGTGTCCATTTTGGCCATCAAACCAGCCGCTGGAACCCAAAGATGAAATCCTTCATCTTTGGAGCCCGCAATGGAATCCACATCATCGATCTTCAAAAGACAGTACGTCTTTTCGACATTGCCTATGATTTCATTGCCGAGACAGTGGCTTCCGGCGGCAAGGTTCTCTTTGTGGGAACTAAACGCCAGGCCCAGGACTCCATCAAGGAGGAGGCCGAACGTTGCGGGATGTACTATGTCAACTACCGCTGGCTGGGCGGAACCCTTACCAACTTCAAAACCATAAGACGGAGCATCGAGAAACTTAAAAATATCGAGACCATGTTTGAAGATGGAACCATCGAGCGTTTCCCCAAGAAGGAACGGCTTAAGATGGATCGACTCCGCCAGAAATTAGAACGCAACCTGGGAGGCATCAAGGATATGGAAGAACTCCCTGATGCCGTCTATATAGTTGACCCCCGTAATGAAAACATTGCCGTCAAAGAGGCTCGCAAACTAGGTATCCCCGTAGTCGCCATCGTTGATACTAACTGTGATCCGGAAGAAATAGACTACATTATCCCCGGAAATGACGACGCCATCCGGGCCATCCGCCTTATTACCTCTAAAATTGCCGAGGCCTGTCTTGAAGGAAAGGCCAAATATGAAGAGGCCCTGGCAGCAGCTACAGACAAAGAGGTAGAGGAAGAATTGCTGGAAGAGGAGGCCAGATCTCAAGAGACAACAGAAGAGGTCTCTGAGGAAGTCAAAGAGGAGATAAAAACAGCCCCAGCCGTAGAAGAAGGCGAAGAGACCCAAGAAGAAGCCTCCCCTGCCTCTTAACGAAGCCTTAATCTCCAGAAGGGGTTAAAATAATAGCCTTACAAAAGGAGGAAAAATTATGGCGGTTACCACGCAGATGATAAAAGAGCTTCGGTCTCGTACTGGAGCAGGGATGATGGACTGTAAGAAGGCCCTTGAGGAGTGCGGTGGCGATATGGAAAAGGCCATCGCTTGGCTACGGCAAAAGGGGCTGGCAGTTGCCGCCAAAAGGGCCGGACGGGCGACCACAGAAGGAACTGTAGCTGCCTATATCCATGCCGGCGGCAAGTTGGGGGCTATGGTAGAGATAAATTGTGAGACAGACTTTGTGGCCAAAACTGACGAGTTTAAGCAGTTTGCCCACGATATAGCTATGCAGATCGCCGCCGCCAACCCCCTTTGTGTTCGACGCGAAGACCTAGCCCCAGAGGTAATCGAAAAAGAAAAGGAGATCTACCGAGCGCAGGCCAGAGAATCAGGAAAGCCGGAGAAGATTATTGACAAGATTGTTGAAGGCAAGATGGAGAAGTTCTACAAGGAGGTCTGCCTTATGGAGCAGGCCTTCATAAAGGATCCAGATCTCACCATCCAGGATCTGCTGAACGAGCTCATGGCCAAAACAGGAGAAAACATCGTCATCCGGCGCTTTGCCCGTTTTGCCGTTGGAGAAGAATCCTGAAGGTGTCGCTGCCCTCTATGGTCGAAGACAATCTCCGCTATCATCGCATTCTCTTGAAGCTCTCTGGGGAGGCTCTTCTAGGTGAGGCCTCCTTTGGTATCAGTCCGGAAGTAATGGATGATATCGCCAGAGAGGTGGCAGAGGTCCACCGTCTGGGGGTAGAGATTGGGATCGTCATTGGTGGCGGTAACATATTCCGAGGGGTGGCCGGGGCCTCAAAGGGAATGGATCGGGCCTCGGCGGACTACATGGGTATGCTAGCTACGGTAATCAATGCCCTGGCTCTTCAGGATGCCCTGGAAAGGCAGGGAATAACTACCAGGGTTCAGTCAGCCATTGATATGCGTGAGATCGCCGAACCCTATATCAGAAGACGGGCCATCCGCCATCTGGAGAAGGGACGGATTGTCATTTTTGCTGCAGGCACCGGTAACCCCTTTTTTACCACCGATACGGCTGCGGCTTTAAGAGCCCTGGAGATAGGAGCGCAGGCCCTCTTTAAGGCCACAAAGGTTGATGGTGTCTATGATCGAGATCCTATTAAAGATCCTCAAGCCCAAAAATTCGACCATCTAACCTATCAAGAAGTCCTCGAACGGGGCCTTAAGGTCATGGATGCCACCGCCATCTCTCTGGCCATGGAAAACAAACTACCCATTGTGGTCTTCAGCCTCAGACAACCCCATAGTGTCAAAAAGGCTGTCCGGGGCGAACCTGTGGGGACAACGGTCTCCAATTGAGGAGGTGGCCATGAAGACCCTCATTAAACAGACGAAGGAAAAGATGGAAAAATCTCTTGAGGCCTTCCGGAGGGAGATCGCCCGGGTGAGGACCGGCCGGGCCTCGGTGGCCCTTCTCGATGGAATCAAGGTCGAATACTATGGTAACCCTATGCCCCTTAATCAGGTGGCCACAATCTCCGTGGCTGAGGGCCGGACGATCATCATCCAGCCTTGGGATGCCAGTATAATCTCTGAGATTGAGAAGGCCATTATGCGTTCTGACTTAGGACTTACTCCTACCAGTGATGGGAAGATCTTGCGCATAAACGTCCCCCCTCTTACCGAGGAACGACGCAAAGAGCTGGTCAAACTAGTTCGCAAGATGGCCGAAGAGTGTCGGGTAGCCCTGAGGAATGTCCGGCGAGAGGCCCTGGATAAGCTAAAAACAATGAAAAAAGACAAAGATATCTCTGAAGACGACTTTTATCGGGGCCAGGATGATGTTCAAAAGGTCACCGATGAGTTTATCAAAAAAGTAGAGAAGATTCTTGAAGAAAAAGAAAAGGAAATAATGTCTTTTTAGATGGAAAAATTCCAAATTAGAAAGGGGCCTTATCAGGCCCCTTTCTAATTTGGGGCCTTATCCCCCGAGACTATGCCTTTAAGACCTGACAAGATTCCCGAACACGTAGCCATAATCATGGACGGCAACGGTCGTTGGGCCCAAAGACGGGGGCTTCCCCGTATTGCCGGCCACCGCGAGGGGCTAGAGTCTGTAAGAGCCATCGTCAGAGAGGCTCGGCAGATTGGCATCAAGGTCCTCACCCTTTATGCCTTCTCCAAGGAGAACTGGAAACGCCCCCGGCGAGAGGTGGCTGCTCTCATGGGGCTGTTGCGTTTTTATCTCAAGCGTGAACTCCCGGAACTCAAAAAGCAAAGTATCAAGCTTATGGCCATCGGAGAAGTAGAACTTCTCCCCCCCAAGGCCTACAGAGCCCTGCAAGAGGCCATGGAAGAAACTGCCCAGGGCCGGGGAATGATCCTTAACCTGGCTCTATCCTATGGAGGCCGTTCAGAGATTGCCCTAGCTGCCCGCAGGATAGCCAAGGCCTGCCTGGAAGGGAAGATCCAGCCTGAAGACGTCGATGAGTCCCTCTTTGCTAGTTATCTATATACAGCCCAACTGCCGGATCCAGATCTAATCATCCGTACCAGCGGGGAGATGAGACTCTCTAACTTTTTACTCTACCAGTCTGCCTATAGTGAACTTTACATCACCCCTGTTCTCTGGCCGGAGTTTCGGGAGAAGGAATTCCTTGAGGCCTTGGAGGAGTATCAAGGTCGAGAAAGGCGTTTTGGTCTTACTAGCGAACAGATAAAGTGCATCGAACCCGAGTAATCACCGCCCTGATCCTCATTCCTTTAATTCTGGCCCTGATCCTTTTCGGGACCAGGGAGCTTCTTTGGGGCACCTTGATCTTGGCCATGGTCTTGGGGGCCCATGAATATGGAACCTTGATCCTAAAGGAAAAGGCTTTCAGGGAAGGTTTTATCTTTATTACCCTAATTGTAGGGACGGCGGCCTATCTCGGGCTTCCTGCCGGACCTGTGGTCTACGGGACTTTTATCTTGGTAGTGATTTTAGCTTTGGCCCTCTATCGTCCAGGTCAGGAATATCTTTTTGAACTCCTGGCCCTCCTAGGAGGCTTGGTTTACATTCCCTTTAATTTTGTCCACATGGGCTTAGTGACCGAGCTTCCCTCAGGCCGAAAATGGCTCATCTTTCTTATGGCTGTAGTTTTTACCGAAGATACCTTAGCTTATTATACCGGTCGATCCTTGGGCAAAAGGCCCTTGGCCCCCAGGATAAGCCCTAAGAAGACCGTCGAAGGGGCCCTAGGGGGATTGTTGGGTTCAACGGTGGTGGCCGTCATCTTGGGAAAGTTTTTTTTTGAGGCCTCATTGCCCCTTTTTGCCGGCTTAGGATTCCTTTTAGGTTTTATAGGACAGTGTGGAGACCTTTTTGAGTCAATTATCAAACGAGCTGTGGGAGTCAAGGATTCAGGTCGCCTTTTGCCAGGCCACGGGGGTATTCTGGACCGCCTGGATGCCTTGATTATAGCCGCACCGGCCCTTTATTATTGCCTTAAGGCCATTTTCTATTGACTGGCTACATAAGATGAAGGAAATAGCTATTCTGGGTTCAACTGGGTCAATTGGTCGAAATACGCTAGATATTATCCGGCGATTTCGAGATCGTTTTCGGGCGGTAGCCTTAGCGGCGGGAGAAAACATCGAGCTCTTGATCCAGCAAATCCAAGAATTTCAGCCAGAGATTGTCTCCGTTAAAAGGCCGGATCTAGCCGAGATCCTTCGTAGCCGTCTTGACCAGCCCCCCCGAATCGTTTACGGCCGAGAAGGTCTTATAGAGGTGGCCACTTGGCCTCAAGCCAAAATGGTGGTTTCAGCCCTGGTTGGAGCCGTAGGCCTTCTCCCTACCTTTGAGGCCATCTGTGCCGGCAAGGACATTGCCTTGGCTAACAAAGAGACCTTGGTTATGGCCGGCCCCTTAGTAATGAAGGAAGCTCAAAGGCGAGGTGTAAAGATCATCCCCGTTGACAGCGAACATTCGGCCATCTTTCAGGCCCTTTGTAACCAAGGAACTGAAGAGGTTAAAAATCTGATTCTTACGGCCTCAGGGGGACCATTTTTAAGATCATCCCCTGAAGAGCTCCAGAAAGTTACCCCCCAAGAGGCCATAAACCACCCCCGGTGGAAGATGGGGGCCAAGATTTCAGTGGATTCGGCTACACTGATGAACAAGGGCCTCGAGGTCATTGAGGCCCATTATCTATTCCAGATACCCTTAGAACAGATCAAGGTCCTTATCCATCCCCAGAGTATCGTTCATTCCCTGGTAGAATACAGAGACGGCTCCTTATTGGCCCAATTAGGTCCTGCCGATATGAGAATCCCTATTGCCTATGCCCTAGCTTGGCCGGAAAGACTTCCCCTTGATCTCTCACCGCTCAGTCTGCCCGAGGTATCTCCCCTTAGCTTCGAGGAACCAGATTTTGAACGTTTCCCGGCCCTAAGGCTGGCTTATGAAGCGGCCCGCCAGGGGGCCACAGCCCCAACGGTATTAAATGCGGCCAATGAAATAGCCGTAGCGGCCTTCCTTTCTGGTCAGATTCCCTTTTCGGCTATTGTCTCCATAGTGCAAAAAACTCTTTCTATGGTAGAGATAAAAGACGCCTGTAGTCTTCAAGAGATCATGGACGTAGATCTTCTGGCTCGAATCCAGGCCGAGGCTCTAATAATGGAGGAGGTTTTTTAAAAGGTGTCCCCCGCATTGGCTGTCATCTTGGTATTAAGTGTACTTATCCTTATCCATGAGCTCGGTCATTTTCTGGTGGCCAGATTCTTCAACGTCAAGGTATTGCGTTTTTCTCTGGGTTTTGGCCCTCGGGTCTGGGGATTCACCAGAGGAGATACCGACTATTGTCTTTCCTTAGTCCCTTTGGGGGGTTACGTAAAGATGCTGGGGGAAGGGAGTGATGATCCTATTGCCCCAGAGGAGGCCCACCGGGCCTTCGGCAACAAACCCTTGGGCCAAAGGTTCCTGATAGTTGCTGCGGGCCCCCTTTCCAACCTCCTTCTGGCCTGGTTTCTCTTTGCAGGGACCTTTCTCTTCTCCGGAATCCCCTATCTTCTGCCGGTAGTTGCCCAGGTTCAGCCAGGGAGTCCGGCTGAGGCCGCGGGAATTGCCCCTGGAGACAAGATCATTGCTGTTGACGGCCGCTTGGTAGACCGTTGGGAAGAAGTCTCCAAAGCTATCAAAAAGGGGGGTAAGCGTCCCATAAGGCTAAAGATCGAGCGAGATGGAAAGATCCTGGAGCTCAAGGTCATTCCGGAGATCAAAAAAGTCAAGAACATCTTTGGCGAGGAGATAGCTGTCCCCATAATCGGAATCACTGCTGCCGGCAAATTTGCTAAAGAGAAGGTAGGGCCTTTTGAGGCCTTGAAAGAAGCCGGGGAGCGGACCTGGGCCATCATCTCCCTTACTGTTCAGGGATTCATAAAACTCATCCAGCGGGTCATCCCCTTCTCAACCCTTGGAGGGCCTATTCTCATTGCTCAGATGGCTGGAGAACAGGCCCGGGCTGGGCTGGCTAATCTAGCTTTCTTCACCGGTGTGCTCTCGGTAAACTTAGGAATTCTGAATCTCCTCCCCATTCCAGTCCTTGATGGAGGACATCTATTCTTTTTTACCCTTGAGGCCCTTATTGGCCGGCCCATCTCCGTTCGCAAGCGGGAGATCGCTCAGCAGATCGGGATGGTTATTCTCATTGCCCTGATGATTTTTGTCTTCTACAATGACATTCTCAGGATTCTGGGCCAACGCTGATGCCAAGATACCTAATCCTCTCCATAGAGACGTCAGAGCCTTTCGGCGGGGTAGCCCTTCTTGATGAGGAGGAGATCCTCGGGGAGTTCACCTTAAGTGGCCCAGAAACCCACTCTCGAAGACTCCTTTGGGCGACAGAGATACTCCTCAGACGCCAGGGGCTTAAGATCCAGGAGTTGAAGGCCGTGGCCGTAAGTCTTGGACCAGGAAGCTTTACTGGTTTAAGGATCGGCTTGGCCACCGCCAAAGGACTAGCCTATACCTTAGGATGTTCCATCGTCGGAATCCCTACCCTTGATGCCTTAGCCGCCCATCTTCCTTGGGTTACAGGAGCAGTTTGTCCAGTACTTGATGCCAAAAAGGCCCAGATCTATACCGCCCTTTACGTTAATGGAGGCCGCCTGACAGACTATCTGGCAATAAGCCCTGAAGACTGGCGTGAGAAGCTCCAAGGCCTTAAAGAAGATATCTACTTCCTCGGTCCCGGTCTTAAGATCTACGGAGAGTTCTTCAGAAACAACTTAAAGGGGAAGGCTTTTTTTGCTCCGGCCCATCTTAATCATGTAAGGCCAACCACCGTGGGGATCCTTGCAGCCAGACGCCTAAAGAAAGGCCAGAGTGATGATTTAAAGCGTTTAAGCCCTATTTATGTTCGCCCATCTGAGGCAGAGATCAATCTGGGAAGGATCTTAATCCAGACAACCACACTGCCAGCGGAAGCTTAGACACTCGTAGCGACTGGCAAACGGACAAGGGGTCTTCCGAAACCACTTTTTCTCCGGGCACCAGAATCGCCCCATGAAGGGTTCATTGCAGCCACAGGTCACCGCCGGCCGTCGCATCTCATCTCCGATCCAGACCTTCCTGTCAATTACTTTAAAAGCCCATATCCTCCCTGACATGGCTCATCCCTCCTTATTATTCTAATCGCCTCAAGAGGGGAGCCTCCTTAAGTTTTTTTACTAAAAAATCTTAGAAAATACCAATTTTTCGATTAAAAATCCGTCTAAAGGGCTCAGGTCTTCTGTCCCCGATTAAAGGGTGGTACTCCCCGAGAGGCTTTGGAAAGCAAACAAGTCTTGATTATTCCTATGGGGAAGAATAACTCGAGAGGTGTTTTCTGAAAGGCTTTAAGACTGGCAAGGGGCCCTTGCATTTTACCCCAAAATTAATAAAGGAAAGGCCCTCAAAAGAGGGCCTTTCGACAGGGAGGGGATAGTGAGACCCGAGGAGGATTAACTCCCCCCCGTTGCCTCCAAAATAGTTTCACAGGTGCCGCAGACCACGGAAGATGGTTCCTGGCGACACCGCTGACAGGTCTCAGGAAGATAGTTCTGATAGGCCTGACAGCGCTGGCGCCGCTCTTCGGGACAGTTCATTAAGGTCCAGCAGGGAGTAAGTTGAATGAGCATCTTCAGACCAGGAATGCTGATTCCCTTTTTGTGGATAAGGATGCGCAAACAGGATATCCACTGAAGGTCACTCTGAGAAAAGAAACGTCGAGAACCACGATAATGGGGCTTGATAAGTCCTTCTTTTTCGTAAAGTCTTAAGGTTCGCGGATGGACTCCTAAGAGTTGAGCAGCCACTCCAATAGGATAGATAGGAAGGGTCATTTTATCTTCTGTCATAGCCACCTCGATCCTTGTAAGGACTTTGAAGAAAAAGGGTTTTTGGGAAGGGGATCCCCTTCCCAAAAACCCTCCCCTATACTCTTCTAAAATTAGTGTTCTTCAGAAACATGGCCCTGGAAGAGTTTCTCTCCCATGAGGAAGGCCATGCCACAGAAACCAAAGCCACCAAGAGCGATAAGAATCTCGTGAAGGCTAGGCATATAGCTGTAATACTCTGGGCCAACAACACCAAGTTCGTGAAAATGAGGAACAATCTGACCGACCACAACCAAGTCATAGCGCATGAAAAAGATCCCCAAGATACAAAGACCACCGGCCAAGGCCATGGCCGGAATATTACGGGCTCGAGCCGCCAACACGATGGCAAAGGGGATTACCAAGCCAGCCATGATCTCCATAGCCCAGAAGTTGAGGGCGTAAGGCCCCTTGATGATGGCCATCATGGCCTCATATTTTCCTGGAGGCTTGCCAGCCAACCCGGAGAGGATCTTCCAGGAGGTAAAGAAGGCCACCACAGCGATGAGAAGAGCAAAAATTTTTCCGGTATTACGTAGAGATTTCTCCATCTGGGAGCTCATCTGCCAATCATTCAGACGATAGGCAACCCAGGTGAAGAAAAGGATAGCCGCTGCCCCGCTCATCATAGCCGAAGCAATAAAATAGATGGGCATATAAGGGCCATGCCAGAACTCCCGACTGTTAAGCAGACCAAAGACAGCTCCGAGGTTACTGTGGGCAGCCACACCAGCAACCACACCCATAAGCCCGGAAAGAGCCGCCTGTTTGTGAAGCCCCTTCTGAAGAAGGGCAAACTCTACCAACATAAAGAAGAGATAAGCCCCATAGAGGGTGCCCATCCACCAGATGTTGGAGGTCAGGTTGGGGGAAAGAAGATTATAAATAGGCATCCTCCAGGGATTCTCGATCTCAAACCCGATAACTAGAAAACCACTCATAATAGTAACAATAGCCAGAAAAACCGATCGTTTAGCAATAGGCATCAAGCTCTTGACCCCGAAGACATGTCCGATCGAAGAAACCAGACAAAGACCGGTAGAGGTAACCACAAAAAATACATAAGTAGCAATCAACAGCCCCCAGGGAACCTCTCTGGTTACCCCCAGGGTATGGAGATGTCCTTTAACCATAGCATGGAGACCGGCCGCAAGGCCCAAGGCGGTCATCAGACCAAAGATGGCCACCAAGGTTGCGTAGGCCGGGCTTACAGCGACGCCTATTCCCGGAATGGTAATTGCTCTATCTGGTGCCTTGGCCATAGTTATGAAACCTCCTTAAAATTAGATTTTTTTAATGATGTTCCTGATAGGCCTGGAGCTTGGGCCCCATGAGGCGGTTGTAGCCTCTGACGCCTATGTGGCAGGTGGTACATTTGGTGTTGGCCGCAAAGGCCATCTCTCCATTGTGACAGGCACCGCAGTATTTCCCCTCGTAGAGACTCTTCATGGTGA